>DASWWB010000133.1:0-4128 GCA_036406115.1 Herpetosiphonaceae bacterium | reverse complement strand
ATCATTTAAGCCGAGGCGCTCCGCCCGTTCGTAGTCAGCCAGCGCTTCTTGGTAGCGGCGCAGGCAGGCATAGACGAAACCGCGATTGTTATAGGCCCAAGCGTTGCCGGGATCCATTGCTAACGCCTGTGTGGTATCGGCGATCGCCTGCTCATACCGCTCCAGCGCCTGATAGGTCATGCCGCGCCGCATGTAGGCATCGCCGGACGGGGCGGTAGCCAGCACGAGATCATAGTCGGCCAGCGCCTCGTCATAGCGCTTGAGATTATGAAGGATCGAGGCGCGAAGCAGATAGTCGAACGACTCAGCGGTGAGAGCCAGCGCTTGCTCGCAATCGGATAAAGCAGCTTCGTACTCGCTGAGATGGCAGCGCGCCGCGCTCCGGCTGCGATACAAGGCGCTGCGTTCGGCAGTTGGCATATTCGATCTGGCGCCATCAATCGCCCGGCCATAGTCAGCTTCGGCCTCGTCCCAGCGGCCCAGTTCCGTCCACACCCCGGCGCGCTCGCAATAGAGCATCGGGTCGAGGCCGCGAGCGAAGGCGGCTTCGTAATCCTTCAGCGCCCGGCCGGGGCTGCCGGCCAGCAGCGCTGCCCGCGCCCGGTTCAGATAGATGGCGGGATCAAGCGGATTGAGCTTCAGCGCGCGATCATAGTCGTCCAGGGCCTCGCCGATCAGGCCGAGAGCGTGATAGGCGTTGGCGCGGCCGAGGTAGGCCTGGTCGTCGTAGCTGGTCTGGCGGATGGCCTCGCCGTAGTCGGCGGCGGCCAGGCCGTGATTGTCCTGGCGGGCGTACAGGGCGGCGCGCTGATTGTAGGCGTCGGGGAAATCGCGGCGCAGCGCGATCACGGCGTTGAGGTCGCGGATGGCGGCATCCAGCCGATCCAGCTTGGCCAAGGTCTGGGCGCGGTTGAAGAAGGCTTCGGGCGCCTGCGGGTCCTGGCCGACCGCGCGATCGAATTCGGCCAGCGCCAGCTCGTACTGCCCCTGGTTGTGGGCGTTGAGGCCGCGCCCGACATAGTCCTCCGGCGTGAGTTTGGCGGCCCAGCGGCTGGCGGCGACCATCAGCGCCAGCAGGCCCAGGCAGAGTGCGATCGCCATGAAAGGGGAGGGAGCCATCGTCGCGCAAACCTTTCGCTCAAGTCTGTCGCCGGCTATTGTACGCCAGCGGAGCGGCCGATTCCAGCCCCGCCAAGTTCATTCAACCGGCTGATCCGAAGCGGGGCGGCCGGCGGGCATAATGCCGGCACACCATCCCATCTACCAAGGAGCCTGCGGTGAATATCCCCATCCGACGGTACGGAAGCTTGCTGAGCGCCTATCTCAGACCGCAGTGGCGGCGGGTCGCGGCGCTGGCCCTGCTGCTTGGCGGCGGCATCGGCCTCCAGCTGCTCAACCCGCAAATCCTCCGATCCTTCATCGACGACGCCAGCGCCGGAGCCGCCACCGACAGGCTCGTCACCCTCGCCGGCTTTTTCATCGGCATCGCCTTCCTCAACCAGCTCGCCACGGTCGGCGCCACCTACGTCAGCGAAAACATCGGCTGGACCGCGACCAACGCCCTGCGCAACGCCCTGGCCGCGCATTGCCTGGGTCTCGACATGTCATTCCACAAGCAGCGCACCTCCGGCGAGCTGATCGAGCGGATCGACGGCGACATCGACGCCCTATCGGCCTTTTTCTCGCAGCTGGCGGTCGGCGTCCTGAGCAACCTGGCGCTGATGACCGGCGCGCTGGGCCTGTTGTTCTTGGAGGATTGGCGCGTCGGCCTGGCGCTGCTGCTGTTCGCGCTGACCGCGCTGGCGGTGCTGGTGCGCCTGCGCTCGCTGGCGGTGCCGTCGCTGGCGGCCACCCGCGAAGCCAGCGCCCAGTTTTTCGGCTTCCTCGGCGAGCGGCTGGCGGGCACCGAGGATATCCGGGCCAACGGCGGAACCGGCGCGGTGATGCGCCAGTTCCACCGCCACACCAGCGCCTGGCTGCCGCTCCAGCGCCGGGCCAGCCTGGCGATGTACGCGATGTGGATGACGACGATCGGCCTGTTCGCGATCGGCAACGCCGTGGCCTTCGGCATCAGCGCGGCGCTCTGGCGCAGCGGCAGCATCTCGATCGGCACCGTGTATATGATCTTTTACTACACCGAGCTGCTCCGGCGCCCCATCGAGCAGATCCGCACCCAGATCCAGGACTTGCAGCGGGCCGGCGCGAGCATCGGCCGGGTCGAGGAGCTGCGCGCCACCCAACCGACGATCCTCGACGGGCCGGGCGACGCGCTGGCGGGCGGCCCGCTGGCGGTCGAGTGCGACGGCGTCGGCTTCGGCTACGACGACGAGCGGGTGCTGGAGTCGATCAGCCTGCGCCTGGCGCCGGGCCGGGTGCTGGGCCTGCTCGGGCGCACCGGCTCCGGCAAAACCACCCTGGCCCGGCTGATCCTGCGGCTCTACGATGTCAGCGCCGGCGCGATCCGGCTGGGCGGGACCGACGTGCGCGAGGTGACGGTCGCCGCGCTGCGCCAGCGGGTCGGCATCGTCACCCAGGACGTGCAGCTGTTCCACGCCACGGTCCGCGACAATCTCACCTTTTTCAATCCCGCCATCCCCGACGAGCGGCTGCGCGAGGCGCTGGACCAGCTGGGCCTCGGCCCCTGGCTGGCCGGCCTGCCGCGCGGCCTGGACACCGAGCTGGCAGGCAGCGGCAGCCTGTCGGCGGGCGAGGCCCAGCTGCTGGCCTTCGCCCGGCTGTTCCTGGCCGATCCCGGGCTGATCATCCTCGACGAGGCCTCGTCGCGGCTCGACCCGGCCACCGAGCAGCTGATCGAGCGGGCCGTCAGCAGGCTGCTCGCGGGCCGCACCGGAATCATCATCGCCCACCGCCTGGCCACCGTCCAGCGCGCCGACGACATTCTCATCCTGGAGCGCGGCGAGATCCTCGAGCACGGGCCGCGAGCCGATCTGGCCGCCGACCAGGACTCGCGGTTCGCCGGGCTGCTGCGGACCGGCCTGAGCGAGGTGCTGGCATGAAAACCTATCAATCGATGTGGCGGCTGATCCGCTACCGGCCCGGTCTCTACGCCCTCAACTGCCTGTTCTGGGTGCTGATCCATGTGTCGCCGCTGGTGCCGGGTCTGGTGATCCGCGAGTTTTTCGACACGCTCAACGGCCAGGGCCGGCTCGACTGGGGCGTCGGGGCGCTGGTCGCCCTGCTGGTGGCGACCGCGTTCGTCCGCATCGGCCTGATCTTCGGCGGCGGCACGACCGATCCCTGGCACCGCTTCACGATGAGCGCGCTGCTGCGGCGCAATCTGCTGGCGCGGATCCTGGAGCGGCCCGGCGCCCGGGCGCTGCCGGACACGACCGGCGAGGCCCTGAGCCGCTTCCGCGACGACGCCACCCAGGCCGAGGACGCGATCAGCTGGACGCTCGACGTGACCGGCACGGCGCTGTTCGCGCTCTGCGCGATCATTGTGCTGCTGACAATCGACGCCAAGATCACCGTGTTTGTCTTCCTGCCGCTGGTCGGCGTGGTCGTCGCCGCGCGCATGGCCAACCGCTGGATCGAGCGCGTGCGCCGGGCCAGCCGCGCGGCGACCGGCAGCGTCACCGGCGCGATCGGCGAGATGTTCGACGGCGTGCAGGCGATCAAGGTCGCCGGCGCCGAGCGGCTGGTGCTGGAGCGCTTCCGCGGCCTGAACGAGCGGCGGCGCAAGCTGATGCTGCGCGACCGGGCGCTGACCAAGACGATCGACGCCGTGTTCGGCAACATTGTCAGCCTGGGGACCGGCCTGCTGCTGCTGGTGGCGGCCGGCGCCATGCGCGACGAGAGCTTCTCGG
This sequence comes from Herpetosiphonaceae bacterium, assembly GCA_036406115.1. Taxonomy (GTDB): domain Bacteria; phylum Chloroflexota; class Chloroflexia; order Chloroflexales; family Herpetosiphonaceae; genus DASWWB01. The sequence goes on along the minus strand of DASWWB010000133.1, from coordinate 301 downwards.
TCGGCGATTTCGCGCTGTTTGTCTCCTACCTGGGCTTCGTCACCGAGTTCACCGAGTTTTTCGGCGTGTTCCTGGCCCACTATCAGCAGACCGGCGTGGCCTTCGAGCGCATGCACGGGCTGATGCAGGGCGCGCCGCATGAGCGTCTGGTCGAGCACGCGCCGCTCCATCTGGGCGAGGCCTGGCCGGAGCCCGCGCCGCCCGTCCGCGCCGCCGGCGACCGGCTGGAGCGGCTGAGCGTCGCCGGGCTGGCCTACCGCCACGGCGAGAGCGCCGCCGGGGTCAGCGGCGTCAGCTTCGA
>DASWWB010000132.1:0-4049 GCA_036406115.1 Herpetosiphonaceae bacterium | reverse complement strand
GCGGCGGTGCTGTTCGCCGATATCTCGGGCTGGACGGCCCTGGCCGAGCGGCTGGCCCAACGCGGGCCGGTCGGCGCCGAGGAGCTGCAGCAGGTCCTCAACCTCTATTTCGATCAGCTGATCGACCTGATCCAGGCCCATGGCGGCGATGTCGTCAACTTCGCCGGCGACGCGCTGCTGGCGATCTGGCCGGCGGGCGACGGCCTGGCGGCGGCGGTGCAGCGGGCGACCCAGTGCGGCCTGGAGGCGCAGCGGCGGCTCCACCAGTACCAGGTCAGCGAGCAGGTGCGGCTGGCGCTCAAGATCGGCATCGGCGCCGGCGAGGTGGTCGTGGCCCACCTGGGCGGGATCGGCGGCCACTGGGAGGTGCTGCTGGCAGGCGAGCCGCTGGCGCAGATCGGCCTGGCGGAGCACAGCGCCCAGCCGGGCCAGGTCGTCGCCGCGCCCGCCGCCGCCGCGCTGCTGGGCGACGAGGCCGCCGGCGTCGAGCTTGACGGCGGCATGCTGCTGGTCCAGGAGCTGCGCAGCCAGCTGGAGCTGCGGCCGGCGGTCCGCCCGGAGCTTGGCGGCGCCGGCGAGCAGGCCCTGCGCGGCTACCTGCCCGAAACGGTGCTGGACCGCCTCGCCGCCGGCCAGACCAGCTGGCTGGCCGAGCTGCGCCGGGTCACCGTGCTGTTCGTCAACCTGCCGGACCTGACCCACGAGCTGCCGCTGGAGCAGGCCCAGCGCGGCATGCGGGCGCTCCAGCTGGTGCTGGGCCGCTACGAGGGCACGATCAACAAGCTGAGCGTCGACGACAAAGGCACGACCCTGATCGCCGCCTTCGGCCTGCCGCCGCTGGCCCACGAGGACGACGCGATCCGCGGCGTCCAGGCGGCGCTGGCCTTCCAGCACACGCTCGACGAGCTGGGCTGGGGCTATGCGATCGGCGTCACGACCGGCCGGGTTTTCTGCGGCGCTGTCGGCAACGAGCTGCGGCGCGAGTACACCATGCTCGGCGACGTGGTCAATCTGGCGGCGCGGCTGATGCAGGCGGCGCCAGGCGCCGTGCTGTGCGACGCGGCGACCGTCCAGGCGGCCCAAACCCGGCTGGCCTTCGATCCGCTCCAGCCGCTGACCGTGAAGGGGCGCGGCGAGCCGGTGGGCGTGGCCCGGCCGCTGGGCGGGGCGAGCGGGATGCTGCGGGCGGCCACGCCGCTGGTCGGCAGGCAGGCCGAGCGCGAGATGATCCGCCGCCGGCTGGAGGCGCTGATCAGCGAGCCGACGACCGACGCCGGCGCCCTGGTGATCATCGAGGGCGAGGCGGGCATCGGCAAATCGCGGCTGGTCGAGCAGGCCCGCCAGCAGGCCCACGACCTGCGGATCTTCACCCTGCTGGGGGCGGCTGACGCGATCGAGCAGGCCACGCCCTATTTCGCCTGGCGCGCAGTCTTCAGCCACCTCTTGAATCTGGACGCGGCGCCCGCCGATCCGGAGCAGCGCCGCGCCTATGTCCTGGCCCAGCTCGCCAGCCGCCCGCAGATCGGCAGGCTGGCGCCGCTGATCAACGCCGTGATCCCGCTCGATATCCCCGAGAACGAGCTGACCAGCCAGATGAGCGGCCAGGTGCGCGCCGACAACACCCAGCACCTGCTGCTCGATCTGCTCCAGCGCTTCGCCCGGGTCACGCCGCTGCTCGTCATCTTGGAGGACGCGCACTGGCTGGACTCGGCCTCCTGGGCGCTGACGCGGCTGGTCGCCCGCGATGTCCGGCCGGCCATGCTGCTGCTGGCGACCAGGCCGCTGAGCGAGCCGGCGCCGCCGGAGTACCGCCAGCTGCTGGCGCTGCCGGGGGCGCATCAGCTGGTGCTGGACACGCTCTCGCCGGCCGAGACGCTGGCGCTGGTCTGCCAGCGCCTGGGCGTCGCCGAGCTGCCGGAGGAGGTCGCGGCGCTGATCCAGGAGAAGGCCGAGGGCCACCCGTTTTTCAGCGAGGAGCTGGCCTACGCCCTGCGCGACGCCGGCCTGATCCGCATCGCCGACGGCCGCTGCGAGGTCGACACCAGCGGCGGCGGCCTCCAGTCCTTCAACGTGCCCAACACGATCGAGGCCACGATCACCAGCCGCATCGACCGCCTGACCGCGCTCCAGCAGCTGCTGCTCAAGGCCGCGAGCGTGATCGGCAGGGCCTTCGCCGTGCGGACCCTGCGCGACATCCATCCGATCGAGGCCGACCGGGGCCAGATCAGCTCGTCGCTGCTGGCGCTGGAGCGACTGGACATCACGCCGCTTGAGGTGCCCGAGCCCAATCTGACCTACATGTTCAAGCACATCATCACGCGCGAGGTGGCCTACAATCTGATGCTGTTCGCCCAGCGCCGCGAGCTGCACCGGGCGGTCGCCGAGTGGTACGAGCGCGAGCACGCCGACGAGCTGGCGCCGCTCTACGCCACGCTGGCCCACCACTGGGGCAAGGCCGACCAGCCTGACAAAACCCTGGTCTACCTGGAGCGCGCCGGCGAGCAGGCGATCCGCTCCGGCGCCTACCAGGAGGCGCGCGGCTTCTTCAGCGAGGCGATCCAGCTGGCCGAGCAGGCGGCGGGCCGGCTGGCCGAGCCGCCGCCCGTGTTCCGCCGCGCCCACTGGGAGCGCCAGCTGGGCGAGGCGCTGTACGGCCTGTCGAACATGCCCGAGAGCCGGCGCCACCTTGAGGAGTCGGCCAAGCTGCTGGGCTTCGCCGCGCCGGGCGGCAGCGCCGGGCTGGTGGCCGGGCTGCTCGGCCACACCGCGCTCCAGATCGCCCACCTGGGCCTGCCCCGGCTGTTCCTCGGCCGGCGCGGCGCCGAGCGCGAGCGGCTGCTGGAGGCGGCCCGGGTCTACGAGCGGCTGGGGCCGATCTACTACCTCAACAACGAGACCAACCCGGTGATTCTGGCCTCGGTGCGCGGGCTGAACCTGGCGGAGGGCGCCGGCCCGTCGCCGGAGCTGGCCCGGCTCTACGCCAACATGTGCCTCGCCGCCGGCCTGATCCCGGTCCAGGCCATGGCCCGGCGCTACGGACGGCTGGCGCTCACGATGGCCGAGCAGATGAACGATCTGCCGGCGCTGGGCTGGGTGCTGTTCGTGGTCGGCGTCTACAAGCTGGGGGTGAGCGAGCTGGCGGAGGCGGAGGCGCTGCTGAGCCGGGGCCGCGAGCTGTTCGTCCAGCTCGGCGACCCGCGCCAGGCCGAGGACACGCTGGTCTCGCTGGCCTGGGTCTATCGCTACCGGGGCGATTTCCGCCGCTCGATCGCTGCCTGGCAGGAAGTGTTCGCCTGCTACGGCGCCGCCGGCGGCCCGCAAACCCAGTTCGTGGTCCTCAACGGCACCATCCCCAACCTGCTGGGGCTGGGGCTGCTCGACGAGGCCCACAAAGCTGTCGAGGAGGCCGCCGCGCTGCCGCTCCAGGGCGACGCGCTGGAGCAGATTGTCTCGTACGGGCTGCTGGCGCGGCTGCATCTCTACACCGGCGACGCGAAAAAGGCGCTCCAGGTGGCCGAGGTGGTCAGCGAGCTGCTGGCCCAGTCGCCGCCGACGGCCTTTGTCTCGCTGGAGGGCTACGCCAGCGTGGCCGAGGTTTATCTGGCGCTGTGGGAGGCCGCGCCGGGCGGCGGTGACGGGCTCGCCGCCGGCGCCAGGGCCGCCTGCAAAGCCTTCGGCCGCTACGCCCGGATCTTCCCGCTCGGCCAGCCGCGCTGGCTGCTGTCGCAGGGGCTGCTGGCCTGGCTGGAGGGCAAGCGCCCGGCGGCCCGCAAGCTCTGGCAGCAGGCGCTGGCCAAGGCGATGGAGCTGCGGCTGCCCTTCGAGCAGGCGCTGGCCCATCGCCAGCTCGGCCGCCACCTGCCGGCCGGCGATCCCGAGCGCTCGATCCAGCTCGCCGCCGCGCTGGCCCTGTTCAAGGAGCTGGACGCCGCCCGCGACGCCTCCGAGGTCCAGGCCGAGCTGGGCGCAGAGGGCCATTGACACGCTAGAATCCCTATTCTATAGTGGGGCCACATCGACAGCTACGTAGTGCAAAGGTGAAGCTATGC
>DASWWB010000131.1:0-6368 GCA_036406115.1 Herpetosiphonaceae bacterium | reverse complement strand
GCCGTAGCTGGAGACGAAGACGGCGCGCCACATGCCGCCGTCGAGCAGCGCCGCCGGCTGATGGCTGGCGAGCGCCGCCGCCAGCTGCTCGTTGGGGAAGTCGATCGCGATCTGCGTGCCGCGGATCAGCGCGGTCTCCAGGCCCAGGCCGAGCCCCATCCGCCAGCCGCCGAGCCAGGCTCCGGCCACGACCGTCACCAGGCCGGGCGTGATCTGCTCGCCGGTCAGTATGGTCAGGCCCCAGTCGTATTGGAGGGCGAGGAATTGGATGAGCGCCAGCGCCCAGAACACGCGCTTCCGGTCGCCCGGGGCCGCCGCGCCGCCCGCCAGCCGCTTGAAGGCCTGCGTGCCGCTCAGCAGGTAGATCAGCGCCACCGGCGCCAGGGTGACCTGGGCCGCGAAGCCGAAAATATAGGCGTCGAAGGCCAGGGCTGTCAGATCGGCGCCGGCCGGCGGCGGCAGGCCCGCCAGGCGCCGCGCGACCGCCGCCAGGCCGAAGCCCGCCAGCGTGAGCAGGCCGGCCAAGCCGACCCGCGCCAGCCAGGCGGCGCGGACGCCGCCCTGAGTCGAGGAGGTCATGCGCCGATTATACCCCAGCGCCGCCAGCCCATCTTGCCTAGCGCGGCTCCCAGACCGCTTCGCCCGCCAGGATGCGGCGGATCTGCTCGGGGAAGCGCTCGGTGTCGAGCGGCTTGCCGATAAATCCGTCGAACCCGGCCTCGCGCGCCCGCACCACGTCGTCCGGCATGACGTTCGAGGTCACGGCGATCACTTTGGTGCTGTTCAGCTCCGGCGTCTGGCGGATCTGGCGCAGGATGGTGTAGCCGTCCTCGCGCGGGATCTGGATGTCGAGCAGGATCAGATCCAGCTCGCGCAGCTTTGGGTTGAGTTTGGTTGTCTCGGAGCGGTGGAGCCACTGGAAGAACATCGCCCCCGAGGCCCGCGCGTTGCAAAAATCGACTTTGACCGCCTTGTTGAGGAGCCGCTGCGTGACATACAAGTTGTCGGCGTTGTCCTCGATCACGAACACATTGACTGGCTGCGGGCTATCCATGGGTCGGTCCTCCTGTCAAATGGCCCGCCACATGGGCCAGGAATGCGTCGGCCGAAAGCTGGCCTTTTTGCAGCTGGGCGATCGTCTGCTGGCGCAGCAGCGCCTGCTCCTGCGGCTCCAGCTCCTTGGCGCTGACCACCAGGACCGGGGGCCGCCGCTCCGGCGGCCGCTCCTGCAAGCGGTCCAACAGGCCGAAGCCGTCCAGCCGCGGCATCATCAGGTCCAGCACCACCAGCTCCGGCTGGATTTCGTCGATCAGCGCCAGCCCGTCGATCCCGTCGACAGCCTCCGCGACGCGCCAGCCGGCCCGTTCGAGCAGCGTGCGCAGGATGCGCCGGGAGTCCGGGTCGTCGTCGATCACCGCCACCGTCGCCGGCGGCTGGACCGCGCGCCGCACGGTTTGCAGCAGCGACTCCTCTTGGATCGGCTTGACCAGGTGATCCTGGACGCCGAGCAGCACGCCCAGCCGGCGCTCGTCGGTGATCGAGCACACGATCACCGGGATCGCCGCCAGCTCAGGCGTCTCCTTGATCGCCGCCAGCACCTCCCAGCCGGTCATGTGCGGCATCTGGATGTCGAGCAGGATCAGGCGCGGCCGGCGCTGGTGCAGCAGCGACAGGGCCATTCTGCTGTCGCGGACGCCGACCGCCGCGTAGCCGGCGTCGCCCAGCAGGCGCTGGAGCGTGGTCTGGGCGTCCTCGTCGTCGTCGATGATCACAATGTCGACGGCGTCGCCGGTCGCCGCCGCCAGCGCCTGGGGGCGGCCCAGGTCGGCGGCTTCGCCCGGAGCCGGGGCCAGCGGCAGGGTGAAGCAGAACGTCGCGCCTTCGCCGGGTGTGCTTTCCAGCCACATCCTGCCGCCCTGCATCTCGGCCAGCCGCCTGCTGATCGGCAGGCCCAGGCCCGTTCCTTGGTACTCGCTGGTCAGGTGGTCGTGGACCTGCTGGAATTCCTCGAAGATCCGCGCCTGGTCGGCGGGGGCGACGCCGATGCCGCTGTCGCTGACCGCGACCGCCAGGCCGCCCTCGTCGGCGGGGAAGGCGCGCACGGTGATCGCGCCGGCCTCGGTGAATTTGGCGGCGTTGGAGAGCAGGTTGAGCATAATCTGGCGCGTCCTGGCCGGATCCGCCCAAACTGCCGGCAGCTCCTCGGGCAGGTCGAGAATGAGATCAATCTCTTTGTCTTTGGTTAGCCCGGCGGCGGTCGCCATCAGGCTTTCAAGCATCGGGCGCAGATCGAGCCGCTGCGGCATGATCTCGATCCTGCCGGCCTCGATTTTCGAGAGATCGAGGATATCGTTGATGATGCCCAGCAGGTGCTCGCCGTTGTAGCGGACGCGCTGGAGCAGGTGGGTTTGCTCCTCGGAGAGGCCGCCGTCGGCCTCGACGAACTTGGAAAAATTGATAATGGCGTTGAGCGGCGTCCGCAGCTCGTGGGACATATTGGCGAGGAAGCGGGTTTTGAGCGCGTTGGCCTGCTCGGCGGCGGCGCGGGCGGCCTCGGCGTCGGCGGTGCGCTCGATCACCCGCTGCTCAAGGCCCTGGAGCGTCTCCTGGAGGCGGGCGGCCATGGTGTTGAAGCCGTCGGCTAGCACGCCGATCTCGTTGCTGGCGCTGATGTTGGCGCGCTGCTCGATCGCGCCGCCGGCGATGCGGGCGGCGGTCTGCTTGAGCGCCAGCACCGGGCGGGCGATCCTGGTCGCCACGATGAGACCGACCGCCACCGCCGCCAGGCTCGTCGCCAGAATCACGAGCAGATTGACCCGCAGCGAGGCATCGGAGCTGGCGAAGGCCTCGTCGCGGGTGATCTCGGCCATGAGCACGGCTTGCAGCTCGGGGACCCAGCGGTAGACGCCGAGGACGGTTTCGGCCGGCGCGCGGTAGTTCTCGTAGACTGCGGCGCCGTCCTGGCCGCTCAGGCCGCGGTCGATCCCCTCGCTGTGGTAGGCGCGGGTCAGCGGGTAGCCGGGGAAGCGGCTGGGCGTGAGCAGGTACTGGCTCTCATGGCTGACAAGATAGGTTTCGCCGCTGGCGCCCAGCCCGTTGCGCCGGAGCATGATCCGGCCCAGCACCGTCAGGTCCAGCTCGCCGCCGAAGACGGCGACCAGCCGGCCGTCGTCATCGACGAGGCGGTAGGTCGAGACCATGACCAGCTCGCTGCTGCCCACGGCGTAGAAGGGCGGCTGGAGATGGTTGCCGCGCAGGCTGGGCTCGAAATAGGGCTGGCGGGTGACGATCCGCCCGAGCTGGCGCGGATCGGAGGCGGCGATGATCTGGCCGTCCGGCGTGTAGAGAAAGAGCGACTGGAAGCGGATCGTGTCGCCCTCGGGCGCCGCCGAGCGGGTCGTGGCGGCCTGGAGGATGGCGGTGATCCGCGCCTGGTCGGCGGAGCGGTCGGCGGCGGCCGCGAAGTCCTGCATCGTCGCCACGATCGGCGGCGAGAGCAGGACTTCGAGGGCCGCCGTGCTGTTCTGGATCCAGTCCTGGATCTGATCGCGCTTGAGATCGGCGGCGCTTTCCAGCTGGGTGAAGACATCGCGGTTCGTCTGGGCGCGCAGCCGGACGCTGGACAGCACGCCCACGATCAGGAGCGGGACGCAGGCCAGCAGCACGTAGGCGGCGATCAGCTGCCAGCGCAGCTGGCGGTGCATGGGCAGCCGGTCTGGGAAGGCGGCGGGAGTGCGGGTGCCGGCCATGGTGTCTCCTAGGGCTTTGCAGCGTCCTCAAGGAAGCGCAGGGTGTAGGCGCTTTGCAGATCGATCGGCGCGGACAGGGCCTTCTGGTCGAGCAGCATCTGGTGGGTGAACTGCCAGAACTCGGGCTGCATCGTGCCGAACTTGGTGCCGGGCAGGGTCAGCAGCGGCAGGGTGGCCTGCAAGCGGCTGCGCTGGCCTTCCAGCTTGAGTTCGCTGTTGTAGGCCTGGACCAGCGCCACATTGGCGTCGGGGTTGCTGACCACATCGTTCCAGCCCTGCAAGGTCGCGCGGAGGAAGCGGGTGACGACCTCGGGCCGCTCGGCGATCATCTTCTCGCTGGTGAGCAAGACCAGCTCGTAGCTGTCGATGCCATAGTCGCTCATCAGCATGACATTCGGGGTCTGGCCGGCTTCTTTCAGCTCGACGCCCTCGTTGATGGCCCATGCCAGCATCGCGTCAACCTCGCCGTTGACCAGCGGCGTGATGCCGGAGGCGGTGCGGGGCAGCGGCGGGGCCTTGGCCTCGTCGATCTTGTGGAGGGAGAGCAGGGTGCGGTAGAGCTGGGTGGCGCCGCCGTCGGCGACGAGGATTTTCTTGCCCGGCAGGTCCTGCGGGGTCTGGATGCTCTTGTCGCCGAGCGAGAGGATGGCGAGCGGGCTGCGCTGGAAGATCGCGGCGATGCCGACGACCGGCCGGCCCTCGGCCCGGGCGCGGATGATACTGTCGGCGCTGGCGATGCCGAAATCCGCCTTGCCCGACGCGACCTGGGCGGTGGCGTCGATGTAGCCCTGGTCGTTGAAGCCGCCGCCGGCGATCGTCACCTGGAGGTTTTGGCCGGCGTAGTGGCCGTTTTTCTCGGCGGCGTAGAAGCCGACCGACGAGTAGTCGTGGAGCCAGTGCAGCTGGAGGGTGACGGCGGCGGGCGGGGCGGCGGGGGCGGCAGTCGGATCTGCCGCGCCGCAGGCGCCGAGCAGGAGCAGGGCGATCAGCAGCGCGAGCGTGGTGTGCCGGAGTCGGCGTGCCGGGAGATGCATGGGGTCTCTCCTCCGAGTCCGCGGCGCCGGGATGCGGCGCGACGCGAGAAGCCTCGTTGCTAAGTGGATGAACGGAGTGTCTTCATTATGGGGATGGCGAGTCCCCTGGCTATAGCCAGTCGGTCCTTCTTTGTCCTAGATCCTTCAAGCGCTTGGTGTGAGCGCTACTATACACCATCGGCACCCGTCCCGGGGCAGCCCGGCCTCATCCCGCGCCGCCGGCCCGATCATCCATCTGGATGACGACCGCCCCGCGCGCCGTCGCTATGCTGGCGGCAACCAGTTTCCCCGCGCTTCGATGGCTTCCTTCCCTCCCGTCACCGCCGATGATCCGTCGACGCTTGCTCCTGATCAGCCAATTGCTTTGAGGAGGAATCGCTATGATCCGCGCCCGCTTGGTGGTGATGCTCGTGTTGGCAGTGATCTGTCTCGGTGGCGCGCCGACGCTGGCGCAGGAGCGCGAGGCCCCGCGTCCGGCGGCGGAGCTTGCGGCCGCCGGCGAGACCATCACCTACCAGGGAATGCTGCGCCAGGGCGGCGCCCCTGCCGACGGCACCTATGATTTTCAATTTTCGCTGTACGCCGTCCCGACTGGCGGCGCGGCGCTGGGCACGGTTGCCGCCGATGACGTGCCAGTCGCCGGCGGGCTGTTCACGGCGCCGCTGACCTTCGGCGAGGGCTTGCTGAACGGCGAGGCGCGCTGGCTGGAGCTGGCGGTCAAGGCCGATGCCGGCTCAACCTACACCGTGCTGAGCCCGCGGCAACGGCTGACGGCGGCGCCGCTGGCCCTGGCGCTGCCCGGGCTCTGGACGCACCAGAACGATGTCAGCGCCAATCTGATCGGCGGCTACGACGGCAACGTGCTGGGCGCGGCGGCGGTGGGCGTCGCCATCAGCGGCGGCGGCGCCGCCGGCAACCCCAACCGGGCCTACGACCAGTACGGCGTGGTCGCCGGCGGCGCGAACAATGTCGCCGGGCAGAGCGGCGCCAGCAACGACCAGCCCTACGCCGTGGTCGGCGGCGGGCGCGGCAATGCGGCGGGCTATGCCTACAGCACCGTCGGCGGCGGCTTCAACAACGCCGCTTCGGAGCTGTACGCGACGGTCGGCGGCGGCTTCAGCAATGTCGCTGCGGGCCAGTACGGGGCGGTCGCCGGCGGCGCCAACAATACCGCGCTGGGCCAGTATGCGACGGTCGGCGGCGGCGGCAGCGATGCGAGCGTGAGGGGCAACAAGGCGCTGGACGACTACGCGACGATCGGCGGCGGCACCAACAACACCGCCGGCCAGAGCGGCGATACCACCAGCGAGCCGTACGCGACGGTTGGCGGCGGCCAGAGCAATGTCGCCGGCAACGACTATGCGTTCGTCGGCGGCGGGCAGCAAAACACGATCAGCGCGGCCTACGGCGCGATCGGCGGCGGCCAGAACAACGCCGTCACCGCGACGCTGGGCGTGGTCGCCGGCGGCCAGAGCAACATCGCCGGCGGCAGCGCCTCCTCGATCGGCGGCGGCGCGAACAACCTGACGCTGGGCCCGTACCCGGCGATCGGCGGCGGCTACGAAAACCGCGCCCTCAACAACAA
>DASWWB010000130.1:0-5194 GCA_036406115.1 Herpetosiphonaceae bacterium | reverse complement strand
GCCTCCTCGTCACAGGATAGGTGCTGAACTTGTAGTATACCAGCACATGTGTTCGAGATCAACCATGGCGGCTGCGATCAACTGAACATATTGTAGCGGAAACGAGGGTTTTGGCAACAAAACCGCAGGCGCGGCGACGTTAGGGGATCGTTAACGTTTGGCTGATGAGACCGTCAGCGCGGCAGCACGGTGTCGGCGCCCGGCGGCCCCGGCAGCGCGACCTCGGCCTGGCTGATCGCCTGGATCCGCCAGCCGTCCGTCGAACGGGCCAGCTCCAGCTCATAGAGGCCGCCGGCAGGCTCCCCGCCCAGGCGCTGGGCGGCGACCGAGGCCAGGGCGGTGGCGCGGTCCCCGTCGACCCGCAGGCGCTCAAGCGTCAGGTCGAAGCGCGGGAACAGCGGCGCCTGCTGCTGGGGCCGCAGCGCGTCAGGCTCTGCCGCGCCCGGTTCGAGCATGGCGGCGGGGGCGCCGATCCGGCGGGCGCGGGCGTAGTCCTGGAGCAGCTGATTGATCGCCTGGTGCTCCCTGCCGAACGCGCCGGCGAGCGGGGCGCCGGGATCGTCAAGGCTGGCCTCGACTTCGTCCAGCAGCGCGTCGGCGCGCGCCAGGTCGCCGCTGCCTAGCGCCTCGTCGGCGGCGATCAGCATCGTCTCGCGCGCGACCAGCGCCGGCCCGTTGAGCTGGACGGTCATGCTGACGGCCAGCTGGCGGTCCCAGTCGGCGGGGTGGTCGGGCAGGATGCGGGCGGCGGGGTCGAAGGTCTCCTCGTAGCGCCGCATCAGATCGTAGTAGCGCAGGGTGTCGGCCCACTGGCGATCGACTGTCGGATCCGGCGCGGTCGCATCCAGCCAGGCGCGCCAGCCCGCCTCCAGCTCGCCATGGCTGACGCCAAAGGGCTCGGCGATTCCCTCATTGAAGGCCGCGCAGAAACGCTTGGGGCCGCTGCCGCGCGGCAGCTCGGGCTGCTGGCGCAGATAGTGGTCCAGGAAAGCGTCGAGGCCGAAGCGCTCCACCAGGTAGGCCACGTACGAGCCGCCCTCGACATAGGCGATCTCGTGCTGGGTGTCCCACCAATCCAGCCGCAGCGGGCAGAGATCGACCAGCCGCCCCGAGCGGGCCAGCGCGGCGGCCCGGGCGCGGACGTCCTCGCGCTGGTAGTGGCCGCCGGTGCCGTAGACCGCCGCGCCCTCGCCCAGCAGGTTGCCGATCTCGATGGTCGGGTCGGTGGCCTGGAGCCCGGCCAGGCTGTGGATCAGCTCGTGGACGAAATAGGTCCAGGTTTCGACGCCGGTGTAGTTGCGATCGAGGTAGGAGATCAGCATCACGCCGTCGCCGTAGGCCGCGCCGCCCTGCCAGAAGACTCGCGGCAGCAGGTAGATGGTCGTGGTGACCGGCGCGGCGGCGCCCAGCAGGGTCGGCGAGATGACGCCGCTGGCCTGGGCGTAGCCCGCCTCTGCCAGCGCGCCTAGCTTTTCGATGTCGCGCTCGGCGGCGCTGCCGGCCACATAGCGGAACTCGACGTGCGGCGTGGCGTAGCGCTGCCATTCCCTGACGCCGGCCGGGGCGAGCGGCTCGGCGCCCGGCGGCTCGGCCAGCCGGCCCAGGTCGATCGTGCCGGATTCGTAGAGCAGCTCGCCCGAGCGCAGCCGGACTCCCATCCAATAGTCGCGGACGAGATCGGTATCGCCTGGCGGCAAGCTCAGCTCATCGGCTTCGATCCGCAGCGAGAAGCCATCGCCCGGGCTGGCGGACGCGAAGGGCAGGCCGGATTCATTCCAGCGCGGCACATCGATCCAATACAGCGCCTCGGCGGCCTGGACTGCGGGGCTGATGTCGGCGGTGATGGTGACAGCGTCGGCGCTGACAATCGCGTTGACGGAGAGTTTGGGATCTGGGCGGGGCGTTGGGGTCGGGGTGGGCAGGATGGACGGGGGCGGCGGCTCGGTGGCGATCGGGGCCGGGATGCGCAGCAGCCAGAGGCCGGCCAGGGCGACCAGCACGGTTATGGCGGCGCAGGCGCCGAGCAGCAGCGGAAAACGTTTCATGGCGGAGCGAAAGGCGGCGCCGCATTGCGGCGAGCACCGCGTGCGGGAGCCGGGCGTGCGGTCAGGCTAGCGCTTCCATTTGCGGCAGGTGATCGTCGTGCCCTCGCCGGCCACCGAGATGACCTCGAAGTCGTCCATCAGGCGGCGGGCGCCGGGCAGGCCCATGCCCATGCCCTTGGAAGTGGTGTAGCCGTCCGTCATGACCAGGCTGATGTCCTCGATGCCGGGCCCCTGGTCCTCGCAGACCACCTCAAGGCCCTTGCGGATGCCCTGCTGGACCTCGCGGACGGTCACCGAGCCCTCGCCGGCGTAGAGATAGATATTGCGGGCCAGCTCCGAGATGGCGGTGGCGATGCGGGCCTGGTCGATGGCGCCGAAGCCCATCACCTTGGCCATATCGCGGGCTGCCATGCGGGCTGCCACAATATCCAGATCGCTTTGGATGCTAATGACTTTAGGCGTTGCCATCGGCGCTGTTCTCCGTGATACGCCGTAGCTGAGCGATGCCCTTCTCGAGGTTGAGCGCTGTTCCTACGCCCGGTAGTTCCAGACCAAGCTCTACGAGCGTGATGGCGACCGCAGGCTGCAAGCCCGTCAGCATGACGGTGGTGCCCATCAGGCGCGCCATGGCGGCGATGTCGCTGATGAGCCGGCCGACGAAGCTATCCAGCACATCGGTGGCCGTGAGGTCGATGATGACCCCTTTGGCTTTGGTTTCGTAGACTTTCTGGAGGACGGCGTCTTTGAACTGGACGGCTTGCGCGTCATGCAGGGCAACTTGAACCGACGCAATCAGAAAATTTTCAATCTTAAGGATGGGAATGTTGATAATGTCCAAGCTGCCTCCTCAAAAGCGCTGGGGAGAACACGGGTAGCTGGCTGTGTCCAAGGAGTTCGATGTCATTATACTCACTAGCCGCACGGCCCGCAAGCGCTATTATACCAGGTTTGCCCGCTGATATGGGGCGAAATGGTCCGGTTCCGGGGATCGGTAGCAGCTAGGCGCGGCTAGGACCGGCGGCGGCCGGGTGCCTCTGGCTGGCCGGCGTTTGCCCGCGCGGCCGGAGCGCGCTATAATCGGCCCACCTCGCAGACAACTCATACGCCTTCCATGCTTCTGATCACGAATGAGGAGGATCTTGATGTCTGATTCGCATGCCCCCGCGACCGTGGGCCAGCTCGCCGCCGGCGCCGGCCAATCCGAGCAAGAGCCCGCGCTCTATCACCCGCCGGCCGAGCTGGTCGAGCAGTCCAATATCCTGGCCTACGCCCGCGAGCGGGGCTTCGGGACGGTCGAGGAGCTGCGCCAGTGGAGCGTGGCCAATCCCCAGGAGTTCTGGGCCGACATGGCGACGCGGCTGGTCGATTGGTACACGCCGTTCTCGACGGTGCTTGACGAGAGCAAGGCGCCGTTCTACCAATGGTTCAGCGACGGCACGATCAATATCGCCCACAACGCCCTCGACCGCCAGGTCAAGACGTGGCGCAAGAATAAGCTGGCCCTGATCTGGGAGAGCGAGCAGGGCGACAATATCACGTTCACCTACTGGCAGCTCTACAAGCGGGTCAATAAGTTCGCCAATGTCCTCAAGTCGATGGGCGTCAAAAAAGGCGACCGGGTGACGATCTACCTGCCGCGCATCCCCGAGATTATGATCGCGATGCTGGCCTGCGCCAAGATCGGCGCGATGCACAGCGTGGTCTACGGCGGCTTCAGCGTCGAGGCGCTGCAAACCCGCATCCAGGACGCCCAGTCCAAGGTGCTGATCACCGCCGACGGCGGCTACATGAACGGCAAGATTGTCGAGCTGAAGAAAATCACCGACGACGCGATCAAGCACTCGCCGGTGGTCGAGATCGTGATCGTGGTCAGGCGCACCGGCCACGAGGTCGACATGCAGCCCGGCCGCGATCTGTGGTACCACGATCTGATGGCGCTGCCGATCGCCTCGACCAAGTGCGAGACCGAGCAGGTCAGCGCCGAGCATCCGCTCTATATGCTCTACACCTCGGGCACGACCGGCACGCCCAAGGGCCTGGTCCACACCCACGGCGGCTACCAGGTCGGCGTGGCGGCCACGCTCCACTTCACCTTCGATCTCAAGGAAGACGATGTCTACTGGTGCGCCGCCGATCCGGGCTGGGTCACCGGCCACTCCTACATTGTCTACGGGCCGCTCATCCTGGGCGCGACCCAAGTGATGTACGAGGGCGCGCCCACCTTCCCCTACCCCAACCGCTGGTGGAACATCGTCGAGCGCTACGGCGTGACGATCCTCTACACGGCGCCGACGGCCATCCGCGGCCTGATGCGCTTCGGCGAGGCCTGGCCCAATCGCCACGACCTGTCCACGCTGCGGCTGCTCGGGTCGGTCGGCGAGCCGATCAACCCCGAGGCCTGGCGCTGGTATCACCGGGTGATCGGCCGCGGCAACTGCCCGATCATGGACACGTGGTGGCAGACCGAGACCGGCTCGTTCATGATCACGCCCAACCCGGCCACGCCGCTCAAGCCCGGCTCGGCCACCCAGCCCTTCCTCGGGATCGAGGCCGAGGTGGTCAACGAGCAGGGCGAACCGGTCGGCGCCGACGAAGACGGCCTGCTGGTGGTCAAGCGGCCCTGGCCCTCGATGCTGCGCACGATCTACAACAATCCCGAGCGCTACATCGAGCAGTACTGGGACAAGGAGCCCAAGGGCGTCTACACGGTGGGCGACTCGGCCCGCCGCGACGCCGACGGCTATTTCTGGGTCATCGGCCGCATCGACGACGTGATCAAGGTCTCGGGCTACCGCCTGGGCACCGCCGAGGTCGAGTCGGCCCTGGTCTCGCATCACAGCGTGGCCGAGGCGGCGGCGATCGGCCTGCCGCACGAGGTCAAGGGCAACGCCATCCACACCTTCGTGATCCTCAAGAACGGCGTCGAGCCGAGCCAGGATCTGGAGGATGAGCTGCGCGCCCACGTCGGCGCCCAGATGGGGCCGATCGCCAAGCCCGAGCGGATCGAGTTTGTCGCCTCCCTGCCCAAGACCCGCTCCGGCAAGATCATGCGCCGGGTGCTGAAGGCCCGCGCCCTGGGGCTGCCCGAGGGCGATCTGAGCACGCTGGAGGGCTAATCTCTCCCACCGCAAACGCCGGGCCGCCCGATT
>DASWWB010000129.1:0-13322 GCA_036406115.1 Herpetosiphonaceae bacterium | reverse complement strand
GAATCGAACGCGCCGCCCGGAGTCCCGGGCGGCGCGTTCGGCGTTTAGAAATGGATGGGCCCGTCCAGCAGGGCGTGGCCGGCCTCATGCAGCGCCTCGTAGAGCGTCGGGTGGGCGTGGATGGTCGCCAGCAGCGACTCGACGGTCGCCTCGTGGCTCAGGGCCAGGCCGCCCTCCGCGATCAGCTCGGTGACGCGCGGGCCGATCATATGCACGCCCAGCAGCTCGCCGTACTTGGCGTCCGAGACGAGCTTGACGAAGCCGGTGCGCTGGCCGAGCACGGTGGCCTTGCCGACCGCCGCGAAGGGGAATTTGCCGACCTTGACCTCGTAGCCGGCCTCGCGGGCTTGGCGCTCGGTCAGGCCGACGCTGGCGACCTCCGGCGAGCAGTAGGTGCAGCCCGGGATCTTGCCGTAGTCGATCGGGTGCGGCGTGTGGCCGGCGATATGCTCGACCGCGATGACGCCCTCGGCGCTGGCGACATGGGCCAGCCAGGGCGTCGGCACCACGTCGCCGATCGCGTAGATGCCCTCGACGTTGGTCCGCATCATCCCATCGACCACCACGTAGCCGCGCTGGTCGAGCTGGACGCCGGCCTCGACGATGCCGATGTTCTGGGTGTTGGGAGCGCGGCCCACGCCGACCAGCAGGTAGTCGGCGTCCAGCTCGACCGCCTTGCCGTCGCTGCCCTCGATCGCCACCGTCAGCCCGTCCTCGCGCTTGGCGACGCCGGTGGTCTTGGCGCCGGTGTAGATCTTGATCCCGCGCTTCTTGAACTCTTTCTCAAGCTCGGCCGAGATCTCCTCGTCCTCGGCGGGGACGATCCGCGGCAGCATTTCGATCAGCGAGACCTGGGCGCCGAAGGCCCGGTACATCGAGGCGAACTCGCAGCCGATCGCGCCGGCGCCGATGATCGCCAGGTGGCGCGGCACCTCGGGCAGCGACAGCGCGCCGGTGCTGGAGATGATCCGCTGCTCGTCGAAGGGGGCGAAGGGCAGCGCCCGGGGCGTCGATCCCACCGCCAGGATGATCGCCCGGGTTTGCAGGATGGTCTCGCTGCCGTCGGCGCCGGTCACCGCCACCTCGCCGGGCTTGACCACCCGCCCGGTGCCGCGGTGCAGGTCGATCTTGCGGTTCTTGAACAGCCCTTCGAGGCCGCCGCGCATGGTTTTGACCACCCGCTCTTTGTGGCCCATCGCGCCCTTCAGCTCGAACTTGACCTCGCCGGTGACCACGCCGAACTTCTTGCCCTCGCGGGTCTCCTCCAGCAGATCGGCGCAGTGCAGCAGCGCCTTGGTGGGGATGCAGCCGATGTTCAAACACACGCCGCCGACCTGGTCGCGCTCGACCACGGCGACTTTCAGGCCCAGCTGCACGGCGCGCAGGGCGGCAACCTCGCCGCCGGGGCCGGAACCGATAATCACGACATCGTATTGAGCCACGCTTGCCTCCGAAATTAAGGGCTATCAGCTGTCAGCTGTCAGCTATCGGGACGTTTACCCAAGAATCTGCGAGCTGGCAGGGACCTGCAAGGGCCGACGGGTTAGGCCCTGATAGCTGACAGCTGACAGCTGATAGCTTGAATCCTCATTCCCTGACCGCTCCGTATCATAGCACGGAACCCCGCCGGCCCGGTTATAATGGCCGCAGCGGTTATCACCCACGGAGGAACGAATGGAATTCGGGCAACAGCTGGCCGAGGGCAAGACCAAAATCATCTACGCGCATCCGACGGAGCGCGATCTGGCCTATATGGTCCACAAAGATTCGATCAGCGCCGGCGACGGCGCCCGCCGCAGCACGATCGAGGGCAAGGGCGCGATCAGCGGCCGGACGGCGGCCAATGTCTTCACGCTGCTGGAGCGCGAGGGCGTGCCGACCCACTTCGTCAGCGACCCCGAGCCGACGGTGATGGTGGTCCGGCGCTGCGCCATGCTGCCGCTGGAGGTGGTGATGCGCCGGGCGGCGACCGGCTCGTACCTGCGCCGCCACCCCGAGGTCGCGGAAGGGACGCGCTTCGAGCCGGCGCTGGTCGAGTTTTTCATCAAGGACGACGCCAACCACGACCCGCAGATCGACGAGGCCGGGATCGAGGGGCGCGGCCTGGCCAGCGCCGATGAGATCGCCGCCATCCAGTCCGCCGGCCGCCAGGTCTTCGAGATCCTGGAGCGCCACTGGGCCGGGCTGGGCGTCCAGCTGGTCGACCTCAAGATTGAGTTCGGCCGCTCGCCCGAGGGCGCGCTGCTGGTCGCCGATATGATCGACAACGACTCCTGGCGGCTCTGGCCGGGCGGCGACAAGGCGCGCATGCTCGACAAGCAGATCTACCGCAATATGCCCAGCGTCACCGACGAGGGCCTGCGCGATCTCAAGCAGAAATACGAGGAAGTGCGCGACCTGACCGAGCGCTTCCGCGCCGCGGAGTCCCCGGCCTAGCCGGCGGGGAGCGCCATGGTCTCGCTGCTGCGCGCGATCGGCCGGGGCATGCTCGGCCGCTGCCCGGTCTGCGGCCGGGGCCGGCTGTTTGCCTCGTTTTTCGGCCTGCGCGACGCCTGCGGCTCCTGCGCGACCCGCTTCACCGGCGGCAGCAACCAGAGCGCCGGCGCCATGATCCTGAACGTCTTCGTGACGATCGCCCTCGGGTTCGCCGGGGCGATCGTCGCCGTCCTGAGCTTCCCCCAGAGCCTCGGGCTGGCGCTGGCGGCGCTGTTCGGCGGGCTGGCCCTGTTCCACATTCTCTTCTACCGGGTCGCCTTCGGCATCTGGATGGGGATTCTGGCGCGGACCGGGGCGCTCGACGAGAACCAGGACGCCGCCTAGCCCGCGAGGAGGAGCGCCATGCGCATCGGATCGCTCAGCTGGGGCCTGGCCCGGTTTTTCCGCGCCCAGGCCCTGGGGATCGCCGGCCGCTGCCCGGTCTGCGGCCATGGCAAGCTGTTCCGCAGCTTTTTCAAAATCCACGACTCCTGCCCCTATTGCCAGGCCAGCTTCATCGGCAGCGGCAACCAGAGCACCGGCGCGATGGGCATCAACGTGGTGGTGACCGTCGCCCTGGGCTTCGCCGGCGGCGTCTGGCTGGTGCTGGCCTTGCCGGATTTCGTCGGCTGGGGCTTGCTGGCGCTGTTCGCCCTGCTGACCCTGTTCCACATTGTGTTCTATCACTTCGCCTACGGCATGTGGATCGGCATCCTCGCCATCACCGGCGATCTCGACGAGGACCCGGACCGGCTCTAGCGGTGACGGCGCCGCGCCAGCTCGCGCTGGACCGCCGTCTGCAACGTCGCCTCGGTGGCGATCCCGCCCAGCTGCACGCCCAGCCCGACCAGGGTTTGGGCGATCTCGGGCTTGATGCCGGTGATCACGACCTCGGCGCCCAGCAGCTGCACCGCCCGCGCCGCGCTGATCAGCACGCTCGCCACCTGGGTGTCCACCACCGGCACGCCGGTGATGTCGAGCAGCACCACCTGGGCCCGCTGCTCGGCCACGCCGTGGAGCAGCACGTCAAGCACCTGCTGCGCCCGCTGCGAGTCCAGCGCCCCCACCAGCGGCATCACGACCAGCTGGCCGGTGATCGGGATCAGCGGCGTCGACAACTCGGCGATCGCGTTGGCCTGCATCTGGATGATCTCCTCCTGGAGCGCGTGCTGGCGGGCTTCCGCCGCTTTCTGGTCCGACAGATCGCGGGCCACGGTTGACAGATACATCGGCTGGCCGCGTTCGTCGCGGTGGCAGAGAATCACCTGCGAGACCGGAATCTCGCGGCCGCCGGGGCCCAGGATCGCCAGCTCGCCCGACCAGCGCCCGTCGCGCACTGCCGCCGGAATGGACTCCTCCATCATCTTGGCCCGCGCCCAGGGCGGCGCGCTGTCCGGCACCCGCAGCCGGGCCAGCTCCTCGTCCGACGCGATGCCCATCATCGCCCGGCCGGCAGGATTGAGATAGATCGGCGCGCCGTCCATCGTGGCGATGCCGACGAAATCAGGCGTCGTGTCGGCCAGCGCGGCGAAACGGGCGTGATCCTGCTGGGCGAGCTGGCGGTCGGTCACATCGAGCAGCACGCCGGCCCAGTAGACCGAGCCGTCGGGCCGGGCCTCGGGACTGGCGTTGCCCTCGACCCAGCGCTCCTCGCCCCGGGCGTTGCGGATTCGCCCCTGCCAGCGCCAGGGCTCCAGCGAGGCCGCCGAAGCCGCCACCGACTCCTCGAATGACGCCCGCTGCTCCGGCGCGACCATGCCGATGATCACCTCGCCGTCGGCCATGACCGCCGCCGGCTCGACGCCGTAGATCGCCCGGCAGCCGTCGCTGACGAACGGGAAGGCGCTGCTCCCGTCCGGCCGCAGGACGAACTCGTAGACCATGCCCGGGATGGTGCGGGCCATGCGCTGGAACCGCGCCTCGCTGGCCTTGACCGCCGCGCCAGCCTCCTGGAGGCTGGTCAGCGCCAGCTCCTGCTCGACCAGCGCCGCCAGCTCGCCCAGCGCCCGCTCGTCGTCGGCGGAAAAGATGGCGCGCGGCTGCGAGTCAATCAGGCAGAGCGTGCCGACCGCCGCGCCGTCCGGGCTTTTGATCGGCTTGCCAGCGTAGAAGCGGATGTGCGGCTCGCCGGTCACCAGCGGGTTGGCGGCGAAGCGCGCGTCCTTGGTCGCGTCGGGGATGAAGAAAGTCTTGTCGGGGGTGAGCAGGGCGTGGGCGCAAAACGAGACCTCGCGGCCGGTTTCGCTGACCTCCAGGCCGATGCACGATTTAAACCACTGCCGGTTGGCGTCGACCAGCGAGATCAGCACGATGGGGACCCGGAAAACAAGCTGGGCCAGATGGGTGAGGCGGTCGAACCGGGCTTCGGCCGGGGTGTCCAGGATGCCGAGCCGGCGCAAGCTGCTGACGCGGTCCTGGTCGTCGGGGGGCGTGGGGTGAGTCATCGCGTGTCTCGCTTATGATCAAGAGTCCACGCGAATTGTAGCACGAGCCCGGCGGGCGGCGGGGCTGAATCCCCCCGCCCGCCGTCCGATTATTTGCCGACCTTGACCGCCGAGCTGAGCGCGTAGGAGCCGAGGATCTTGCCGATCTCGCCCTCCTCGGCCTTGAACTGCTCGCTGGGCGCGATGATCGTCAGCATCGAGACAATCGAATCGCGCTGCTCGACAAAGCTGTTGCCGGTGTAGGAGTAGGTCGCGCCGCCGACCTCCCAGTCGCCGCCCCAGGCGATGCGGATGCTGCCGTCGGACTGCGGCACCGGATCTTTGGTCCAGAAGTTGGGCTGCGAGCCGGCGTAGGCCTCGATGTAGGCCTTGAGCGCCTCGGTCAGCGCGTCGTCGCCCAGATTGTCGAACGACTCGCTCAGATAGACATAGACGCTGCCGTGGCCGCTCGGGTCGACGAACGAGACCGTGTTCTGGGTCTCGTCGCTGGTGTCGGTCACGTTCCAGGCGCCGGGCACGTCGATCTTGAAGATGCCGGTCTCGTACTCGTAGGTGGTGAGATTGCTGAGATCGGCCAGCGCCTCGCCTGCCGGGGCCGGGTCGCCGCTGCCGGTGTCGCCGCTATCGCCGCCGCCGGCCTGGGCCGAGGGGTCGATCTTGTACGAGTTGAGCAGCGTGTTGATTCCGGCCTTGAGATCGGGGAACTGCTCCTTGGGCACCGCCAGCGTGATAATCGACAGCAGATCCTCGCGCTGCTCGATGAAACTGTTGCCGGTGAAGGTGGCGGTTTTGCTGTTGGTCAGCGACTGCTCGCTGCTCCAGACCAGCAGCACGCTGCCGTCGGCCTGCGGCACCGGCTCCTCGAAATCGAAATTCTCCTCGGTGCCGAAGACCGACTTGACATACTCTTGGAGCGCCGTCGTCATCTGGGCCTCGTCCATCGGCTCCGATTCGACGATCTGGACGATCATCTGGGCGTTGTTGGACGGATCGGAGAAGCCGACGAAAATCAGCTCGTCGGTGCTGCGGTCGTCGACCGACCAGGAGGCCGGCACCTCAAGCGCGAAAATGCCGCTCTCGTGCTTGTAGGGCTGCGGGTCGGCCAGGTCGACCGGCACCGTCAGCGTGCTCTCGTCGATCGGCTTGGCCTTGTTGCCGCCGGCCGCCGGCCTGTCGGTCGGCTTGGGCTTGGCGGTTGGCTTCTCGGTGGCCTTGGGTTTGTCGGTCGGCTTGGTCGTCGGCTTGGGCCGGTCGGTCGGCTTTTCGGCGGCGGTCGTGGGAGTGGCGCCGGACGAGCCGCTGCCGCCGACGCCGCAGCCGCCCAGGGCGAGGGCGCCGATGAGCAGGGTGGCGGATGAGAGGCGGCCGATCTTGATGGTCATAGCGTCTCCTTGGTGATGAGCCTGGCGGGACAACGCCAGCATTCAACCACAGGATTCGGCCGCCGGAAAGAGTCAATCATGGCTGATTCGGGGGGATCTTTGGCTGCTAGCCCTCCTCGTCGGACTCGCGCGGCACGCGCGGCAGGATCGCCGAGACCACCTCGTAGTTGATCGTGCCCAGCCAGTCCGCCACATCCTCGGCGCTGATCCGCTCGCCGCCCTGCTGGCCGATCAGCACCACCGGGTCGCCGCGCCGGACGGGCGGGCCGTCGGTCACGTCAGCCATCGCGTAGTCCATGCAAACCCTGCCGACGATCGGGGCGCGCCGGCCGCCGATCAGCACCTCGCGCCAGGGCTGCGGGGCGCGGCGGAAGCCGTCGGCGTAGCCCACCGGCAGCGTGGCGATCCGCGACGGCCGCTCGGTGACGAAGGTGCAGCCATACGAGACGGCGGTGCCGGCCGGCACCTCGCGCACCTGGGCCACCTCGGTGTGGAACGACATCACCGGCTGGAAATCGGCGGGCAGCGGCGCGTGGGGCGAGGGCTGGAGCCCGTAGAGCGCGATCCCGGCCCGCGCCAGATCGTAGCGGGTGGCGCCGTGGTGGAGCAGCGCGGCGCTGTTGGCGGCGTGGGCCTGGGGCGGGCGCAGGCCGGCGGACGCAAGCTCGGCCAGCAGCCCGTCCCAGCGCGCCGCCTGCTGGCGCAGGTAGCCCGGGTCCTCGGCGTCGGCGGTGGCGAAGTGGGTGAAGATGCCCTCGACGCGGATGTGCGGCAGGTCGGCCGCCAGCCGCAGGAAGGCTGGCGTCTCCTCGGGCGCCAGCCCCAGCCGGGCCATGCCGGTGTCGACCTTGACGTGGACCGCGCAGACCCGGCCCAGCTCGCCGGCGACGCTGTTGAGCGCCTGGAGCGTCTGGGCGTCGAACACAGTGCAGGTGATGTTCTGGCGCACCGCGTCCTGCGACTGCCAGGGCGGCGTGTAGCCGAGGATCAGGATCGGGGCGGCGATGTCGGCGCCGCGCAGCGCCAGCGCCTCGCCCAGCGTGGCGACCGCCAGCCCGTGGGCGCCGTTGAGCAGCACCGTGCGGGCGGCGCGGATGGCGCCGTGGCCGTAGGCGTCGGCCTTGAGCACCGCCAGCAGCGGCACGCCGGCGATCTCGCGCAGCCGGCGTGCGTTGTGGGCCAGCGCGTCAAGGTCGATCCGCAGCGTCGTCGGCCGGTCCGGCGTGCCGATCCGCACCTGGTGCCAGACCTGCTCCTGGCGCACCAGCACCGCGCCCGCCGCCAGATCCGGCGCCAGCAGCCCCGCCGCCACCCGCTCCATCCGCGCCTCCGCCGAGCCCTTGACCAGCACCACGTCGCCGGCGCCCAGGTCCGCCGGCAGCGCCTGGAGCGCCGCGGCGGCGGTGTAGACCGGCATGACCTCCAGCGGCCGGCCCAGCTCGGCGGCGCGATCGCGGGCGGCCTGGGCGATCCTCGTGGCCCGGTCGCCCTTGGTGATCAGCACGTCGGCGATCGCGGCGGCCTCGGCGCCGATCTGCTCGTGATAGGCGCCGCTGGCCTCGCCGAGATCCGACATATCGCCCAGCACGGCGATCCGGCGCCGGGCCGGCAGGTCGCGCAGGGTGTGGAGCGCCAGCAGCATCGAGGGCGGCGCGGCGTTGAAGCTGTCGTCGAGCAGCAGCGCGCCCTGGGCTGACGGCAGGGGCCGGAGCCTGCCGGCCGCCGCCTCCAGCCGCTCCAGCCGCTCCAGCGCCCGCTCCAGCGGCACATGGCAGGCCAGCGCGGTCGCCAGCGCCGCCAGGGTCGCTCGCACGCCGCCGATGCCGAGCGTCTTGCTGCGCGTCGGCATGGCCCAGATGTCGCGCCGGATCCGTTTGGCGCCCGGCGGCGGCTCGCCCTCGCTGTGGCCGTGCAGCACCCACTCGGTGCCCGCCGGGCTGACGCGGATGTCGCTGGCCCAGAGATCGCAGTGCGCCCCGGTGCCGTAGGTGATGACCCAGGCTTTGCTGGAGCGGGCCATCGCCAGCACGCGCGGATCGTCGCCGTTCAGCACCGCCCAGCCGTCTGCCGGCAGCGTCTGGACCAGCGCGCCCTTTTCGCGGGCCACGCCGTCGATCGATCCCAGATGGTTGAGATGGGCCGGCCCGACTGCCGTCACCACGGCGATCTGGGGCGGGAACAGTCCCGCCAGGCCGGCGATGTCGCCCGGGCGGTCGGCGCCGAACTCCAGCACCGCCCAGCGGCAATCGTCCTTCAGTCCGGCCAGCGCCACCGGCAGCCCCAGCCGCGAGTTGAACGAGCGCGGGCTGCGGAAGGTCGGCCCCTCGCCGGCCAGCAGGCTGGCGATCGCGCGCTTGGTCGAGGTTTTGCCCACGCTGCCGGTCACGGCGATCGTGGTCGGCGCCACCTGGCGCAGGCGGCTGCTGGCCCACTGCCCGAGCGCCGCCACCACATCGGGCGCGGTCAGCACCGTCGCCGCGTCGGGCAGATTGGCTGGCGGGGCCACGCACAGCACGCCGCTCGCCCCCGCCGCCAGCGCGTCGCCGATGAAGGCGTGGCCGTCGGCGCGCTCGGTCTGGACCGCCACGAACAGATCGCCGGGCCGGGCCAGCCGCGAGTCGTAGGCGATCGCCGGCCACGCGGCGCAGGCGCCCCGCTGCGCCAGAACCGCCCCGCTGGCGAGCAAATCCTCAAGCCGTACCATGGCCCATCCTTTCTTTGCAAGCGGTTGATCGATCAGGTATACTAACTCGCATCGTAATGGAGTGGAGACGCCCATGCTTCCGGAACGACCAGCCGCCCCCGCGACACCTGGCGCGCCCGAGGCCGCGCTGACTATCTCGCTGCCCGGCCTGGAGGCCGTCCCCGGGCTGCGCCACGGCTTCTCCACCCGCGCCTGCGGCAATCTGGCCACCCGCTACGGCCCGCCCGCCGCCGTGGCCGCCGCCCGCCGCCGCTTCGCCGAAGCGGTCAGCCTCGACCCCCAGCGCGTCGCCCATTTCGCCCTCACCAACAGCTCGCGGGTCGGCCTGGTCGCCGAGCCCGATGCGCTGCCGATCGATGAAACGCCCTATCGCATTTCCATCCGCGGCCTGCTCGCCGACGCCGGCCCCGGCGATCTGAGCTTCACCACCGCCCAGGGCCTGTCTAACCAAGCCGGGATCGACGGGCTGGTGACTGCGGCGCCTGGCGTGGCGCTGTTCATGGTGGTCGGCGACGCCGCCCCGCTGATGCTGGTCGCCCCCGAGCGCCGCTGCATCGCCCTGGCCCACGTCGGGCTGGTCGGCACGGTCAATCACATCGTCGAGCACGCGGTCGCCGCGCTCTGCCAGGTCGCCGGCTGCCAGCCCGCCGAGCTGATCGCCGGCATCGGGCCGACGGTCGGGCCATGCTGCTACTCGCTCGCCCAGTCGCTGACGTGGGCGCAGGTGGTCGCCGCGCCGTTCTGGGCCGCCCACGGCCCGCAAGGCGCCGGGATTGTCATCCGCAACGATCAGTATTATTTCGATCTGCCGGCCGCGCTCAGCTCCCTGCTGGTCCGGGCCGGGCTGGATCCCGCCAACATTTCGGCGGCCAATCTTTGCACGGCCTGCCCCGACTCGCTCTTTTTCCCCCATCGCGCCGGCGTGGCCGGCCGTTTCGGCGCCCTGCTGGCCCTCGACTAGCCGAGCCAGGGCCGGATCAGCGCGTCCAGCAGGGGCGGATGGAACAGCAGCGGCCCGGGAAGGAGCGTGACGCCCAGGGTCCAGCCCGCCCGCGCCAGCCCCGAGCGCTTGAGCAGCCGCCGCAGCGCCCGCGTCCGCTCAGCCCGCATTCCCAGCGCCTGGATGGCGAAATACAACAGCGGCAGCCCGTAGCCGCCGCCCGCCGGATAGCTGATCAGATATTCGTGCAGCAGCCCCGAGGCGCCGAATACCAGCGCCGTCGCCGGCCAGACGCCCCAGCGCCGCGCCGGCTGCCAGATCGCCTGATTGAGCACGGCGTGGACTGCCAGATTCCAGCGCCGGCCCCACCAGTCGGCCAGGCTCGTCGCGTACACCGGCTGATCGAAGGGCGGCGCGACATCCCGGCCCAGCGCCCGCCAGGCCCCGGTCAGCGCCCTGCTCGCCCCGAAAAACACGCCGATGATCACGGCGACCAGCACGCACCAGGCTTGGGCCAGTGGCGGCAGCAGCGGCGTTCGCGCCAGAGCCAGGGCCAGCGCCAGCCAGCCGATCAGCATCGCCAGCCCCTCGCCGACCATGCGCCCGGCGCCGGGCAGCGGCCGCGGCTCCGCCGGCCGGGTCCACGGCCCAAGCTCCATGCCCAGCCAGGCCCCGGCGAAGCCCCAGAAGCGCCAGAAATCCAGCCGGTCGGTGACCGCCGGATCGGCGCCGAGCAGCGCCAGCGCCTTGAAGCCGACAAACGCCGCCAGCCAAGTCGCCACCAGCCGCGCCCAGCCATGCCAGCCCTGGCTCGCCCAGAGCGCCGCGCCGCCCGCCGCCAGCAGGATCGCCCAGCCGAGCAGCGCCCGCCGGCCGGGCTGCCGCAGCCGCAGCGCCGGGAACACGCCGAACAGCAGCGCAGCCAGGGAGGCGAACAGGAGCGCCGCCGCGCCGGGGCTGGGCACGGGCTAGGCGGTCGCGTCGGGCAGCCGGTCGCCCTGCATCGTCCGCAGGCCGGGCCGCAGGCTCCTGAGCAGCGCCTGGCGCATGTCGCGCAGCAGATCGAGCTTTTCGAGGTCGTTTTCGGCCCGCTCGCCCGCCAGCTGCCGCAGCGAGACGGCGCCCCGGGCCGGGTCGCTGACCGTCCGCCCCCACTGCTGATCGCTCAGCCGGCGCAGCGCCGCCAGCACGCGCTCGCGCTGCTGGAGGAAGGCCCCGATCTCCATCACCGGATCCGACACGAACTCCGTCGGCTGCGCATTGAAGCGAGTCTCGGCGCTCGGATTGTTCTCCTTGATGCCCCGGCGCACGACGGCGTCGAACTGATGCTCGTTCAGCCGCAGCTCGGCGATCACTTCCATCATTGTTTGGCTGAAGCCTTCCGGGCGCTCGCGCAGCAGGTCGGGACGCATGCCGTCGACCCGGAAGCGGATCGCGTCAACGGTGGCCTCGAGCGCGATCAGGGCCGCCAGCTCCGGCGGGTTGGGCGCCAGCTTGTTGACCGGATTGGGCACGTCTGGTGTCATTGGTCTGTTCCTCATCAGGCAATCATTGCCGCCTAGTATACCGCACTGCGGCAGCGCAAAGCGCGAGCCAGACGGCTCGCGCTTCGGTGGGTTGGGATTGATTGGGCCAGCGGCCCTTAGATCTTGAAGCTCTTTTCCACGCCGTTGACAATCACCACGTACTCGCCGGCGGCGAACTCGCCGTCCAGGTTGATCGCCTGGTCAAAGAGCTTGGCGATCGCGGTGCACATCGCGTCTTTCGGCCGCGCCGAGGTGATCGTGATCGTGATCGTGTTGCCGTCGCGCTTCTGGACGATATCCTTCAGCTCGGCGCAACCGTCGCCCAGCGTGCCCTTGACCTGGGCCGCCACCTGCGGCGGGCTCGACTCGCGGACGACGACCTCGATCGAGTCGACCGGGATTTCTGTGACCTCGATATTGGCGTTGGCGTTGGGGTTGGGATCGACCAGCGGCGGCTCGATCGCCGGCGCGGGCGCGACGGCGTTGGCCGGCGCGGTGGGCTGGGGGGTGGCGGTATTGGCGGTGCCGGCGTTGTCGCCGCTGCACCCGGCGAGGGCGGCGGCGAGGGCGAGCACGGGAATCAGGCGTCGCATTGACTGCTCCTTCGAATAACCGGCCTGCGATTTGCAAGCCACCCCCCAGACGCCCCGCCCCCGCCGATGGTTCCCCGCCTCAGCCGCCGCCGAACCTGAACTGCGGCAAGGTCTCAGGATCGACCCTCATGCCGGATCCGGTCTCGGCGTCGGCGGGGATCAGGGCCAGGCACTGCTCGATGAATGTCAGCAGCGCCGCCAGATCGACCCCGCGATGGCTCGGCGCGAACGGCGCCAGCAGCGCACGGGCGCTCGTCAGCAGAAAGCGCGGGCTGGTCAGCAGCCCCAGCCGCAGCTGGTTGAGCGCCACGCAGATGCGAATCAGCCCTTTGTGGAAGTCGTCCCGCTCGGCGAACCAGATCTCCTCCAGCGCCAGCACGCCTTCCACGTACCGCCCGCTGTCGAATCGCTCCACGAACGCCGCCCATGCCTCCCCATGGTCCACGCTGCCTCCTTGGGTGTGGCTATCGGCTGGCCGGATTGGCATCGCGGCAGCTTGGCGCGCAGGCCGATCCGCGGGCAATCCCAGGCCGTTTCAGGATCGGGACCCGATCGCCGATAGCTAATAGCCGAGGGCCCCGCCTCGTTTGACAAGAAATCAAGTCTCAAGTATAATCCCATTCGCTGTCGGGACCGACAGTCTTTTACAGTCAGGTTCGGGTAGGTGCCAGAGTGGTTAAATGGGGCGGACTGTAAATCCGCTGCTTCGGCTACGGGGGTTCGAATCCCTCCCTGCCCACCAAACATTTTTGTTGAGTGTAATGCTCGACGCAGTCGAGAACGGAGCGCTCAAATAAAAACTGTTTGACCTCAACACTATGGTATAATCAAATAAAGTTTGCCCTTGTAGCTCAGTTGGCAGAGCACCTCTTTGGTAAAGAGGAGGTCACGGATTCGAGTTCCGTCAAGGGCTCCAAACTTCATCACCCGAGAACGATCCGTCAAAACCGGATCGTTTTCATTGCAAGCAACCGTCGACAATCGGTTCAGGAGGATGACAACCAGCTATGGCGAAGCAGAAGTTCGAGCGGAACAAGCCGCACATCAACGTCGGCACGATTGGACACGTGGACCACGGCAAGACCACCCTCACCGCCGCCATCACCAAGACCATGGCGCTCCGCGGCGGCGCCGAGTTCCGCGCGTTCGACACCATTGACAACGCCCCCGAGGAGCGCGCCCGCGGTATCACCATCTCGATCTCCCACGTCGAGTACGAGACCGCCAACCGCCACTACGCCCACGTCGACTGCCCCGG
>DASWWB010000128.1:0-1546 GCA_036406115.1 Herpetosiphonaceae bacterium | reverse complement strand
CCGCCTGCTGGAGCCGGTCCGCCAGCCGCTGGCCGCCCGACAGCCTGGGCGCTGGCGGGACGGCGGCCATGCTCGGCTGGTAGGTCATCAGCTGGTGCCCGCCGCGCTCCTTGGCCATGTACATCGCCAGATCGGCCTGCTCGACCAACTCCCCGGCGCTGAACTGCCCGTCGACGGCGGCCAGCCCCACGCTCAGCCCCAGGCGGAAGCGCTGGCCGTAGAGCGCGAAATCCTGGCCGCGCACCGCGTCCAGCATGCGCCGGGCGACCGCGAGCGCCGCCTCCAGCCCGCCGTCGCGCAGCAGCACCGCGAACTCATCGCCGCCCAGCCGCGCCAGCAGATCCCCGGCCCGCAGCTGGGCCGCCAGCCGCTTGGTCACCGCCACCAGCACTTCGTCGCCGGCGGCGTGGCCCAGGCTGTCGTTGACGAGCTTGAAATCATCAAGGTCGATGAACAGCAGCACCGCCTGGACGCTGCCGGCCCGCTCCAGCGCCTGGGCCAGCTCCAGCTCCAGCGAGCGGCGGTTGGGCAGATCGGTCATCGGGTCGTGGGTCGCCAGGTAGCCCAGGCGGTGGACCGCGTCGGCCAGGCGCCGCTGCTCCTCGGCCAGCAGCACGTTGCGCCGCTCGATCTCGGTGATATCGTGCCCCAGCAGCAGAATGCCGCCGAGCCGGCCGTCGCGGTCCCGGATCGGCGCCAGCTTCAGCTCCAGCAGCCGGGGCGGATCGCCGATCGGCACGGCGTCGAGGACGGTCGGCTCGCTGACGACGCCGCCCTGGGCGATGACCCGCGCCAGCTCATCCGACCCGCCCAGCGCACGCTCGGGAGCGCCGGCAGCCAGCTGCGAGGCCGTGAGCGGCTGGTCGACCCGCAGCCCCAGCTCCTTGGCCCGCGGGTTGGCGAACAGAATCTTGCCCTCCGGGTCCAGCACGGCGACAATCTCGCTCATGGCCCGCAGCGCCAGCTCCAGGGCGACCCTGGTCGGCTCGAACAGCCGGCGGTTGAGGACGATGTAGGCCAGGATGCTGAGCAGCAGCGTGGTTTCGAGCAGCCCTGCCACGTCGCGCAGCCATTCGATGCGCAGATTGACGGCCCCGACCAGCATCGCCAGCAGCAGGCTGCCAAAGAGCAGGCTGATCAGCGGCCGCTGGTGGGGCGATGAGGCGTAGGCGGCGAGGAGCAGGCCGAGGTGGACCAGCCAGCCCAGGGCGAAGGCTGCGGCGAGCGCGGCGCCGCCGCCCAGCTGGCCCTGAGCGCCGGTGTCGATCCGGATCAGGAGGCCGGCGCCGGCGGCCAGGTCGAGCGCCAGGGCCAGCAGCGTCAGGCCGTAGGGCAGGGCGATCCAGCGGATGGGCCGCCTGCCTGACCACCAGCTTGGCATGAACAGCGCGCTCAGCAGCAGCAGCAGCGCGCCGCTCAGCCCGGCCAGCCCCAGCACCCGCGCCGCCTTGCCGCCGTAGAGCGCCGCCGGCCCGCCGACTTGGCGGGCGATCGCGCCGGCGCTCAGGGCGGCGCAGGCGGCGATCACCAGCAGGAACAGCCGTCC
>DASWWB010000127.1:0-5605 GCA_036406115.1 Herpetosiphonaceae bacterium | reverse complement strand
GAGCTGGTGCTCCGGCTGCGCGCGCTCGACCGCCGGCGGGGCCGCGCGCGGCCGCCGGTGCGCGCGATCGCCGGCCTGCGGCTGGACGCTTTCCGCCGCGAGGTCTACCGCGATGGCCGCTACGTCGCGCTCACCCGCAAGCAGTTCGCGGTGCTCGAAGTCCTGGTCGCCGCCGAGGGCGGCGTCGTCAGCGCCGAGGAGCTGCTGGAGCGGGCCTGGGACGCGCAGGCCGACCCCTTCACCAACGCCGTGCGGATCACTGTGTCGGGGCTGCGCAAGCGGCTGGGCGAGCCGTGGATCATCGCCACCGTGGCCGGCGTGGGCTACCGGATCGACACCGGCGAGGGCGAGGGGCATGGCTAGGGCGCCCGGCCTGAGCGTGCGCCTGAAACTCGCGCTCAGCTACGCCGGCCTCCTGGTGTTCGCGGGGTTCTTGATGCTCGCGGCCATGCTTGTCTTCCTCTATGTGCCCGACGCCGCGATCGCCGCCCTCGGCGGCTTCGTCCCCGACATGCTGCGCGAGCCCGCCGCCCGGGCGGCGGCGGTCCTGGTGTTCCTGCTGGTGTTCGGCCTGCTGGGCGGATGGCTGCTCGCCGGCAGGATGCTCGCCCCGCTGCGGCGCATCACCGACGCCACCCGCCAGGCCGCGAACGGCTCGCTCTCGCACCGGATCGCGCTGGAGGGGCGCAAAGATGAGTTCCGCGAGCTTGCTGACAGTTTCGATTCCATGCTCGCGCGACTCGACGCGCACGTCGCCAGGCAGCAGCGCTTCGCCGCCAACGCTTCGCACGAGCTGCGCACGCCGCTGGCGATCACGCAGGCCCTGCTCGATGTGGCCCGCCAGGATCCGGGCCGCGACGCCGGCGACCTCGTCGAGCGCCTCCGCGCTGTCAACGCCCGCGCGATCGACCTCACCGAGGCTTTGCTGCTGCTTAGCAGGGCCGACCAGCGCTCCTTCGACCGCGAGCAGGTCGATCTCTCCCTCCTCGCCGAAGAAGCCACCGAAACGCTCCTGCCCCTCGCCGAGCAGCGCGGCCTCGCGATCGAAACCGCCGGCGACCTGGCCCCGGCCTGCGGCTCCCCGGCGCTCCTGCTCCAGGTGGCGATGAACCTCGTCCACAACGCCATCGTCCACAATCTGCCGGACCGGGGCATGGTCTGGGTGACGACCAGCGCCCATCCGGCCCACGCGGCGCTCACCGTCGAGAACACCGGCGAGCTGATCAGCCCGGAGCTTGCGGCCACGCTGGTCGAGCCGTTCCGCCGCGGCGCCGAGCGCCGGCACACCGACCATGGCGGCGTCGGCCTCGGCCTGGCCATCGTCAACAGCATCACCCAGGCCCATGACGGCACGCTCGCCCTCGCCCCGCGCGCCGGCGGCGGGCTGCGCGTCACGGTGCTGCTGCCGGCGGGCCTAGGGCGCGGCGAGACGCGGCAGCGCCGCCAGCTGATCCGGCAGGAGCTGCCGCCAGCCCTCTGAGCGCGCCCGCCGCGCGACAATCGCCAGCACCGCCTCCAGCTGAAGCCATGTCACGCCGCTCTCGCGCGTCGCCTTCGCCAGGCGGAACAGCTCATCGGCGAGCCAATCAGCCTCGCCGGCGTCGTAGGTCAGTCCCCAGCGCCCGGCCATCATCGGCAGCACCAAGCGCTCCACATCGCCGCGCGTCACGAGGCCGAACGTGTGGCGCCGGGTTGGCGCGAAGGCTTTCGCCAGCTTGGCGGCGGCCGCCGTCGGCGCGGCCACCACCGCCGAGACGCCGCGCGCTTGCAGATCGTCGAGCAGCGCGCCAATCGCGGCCCGCGTCGTGGCCAGATTGTCGAGCAGCAGCAGCGTCCCGGGAGCCGCCATGGCCAGAATCGCCCGCCGCCGCTCCTCGTCAAGGGCGATCCCTCCGAACAGCGGCGGCCCGCACAGAACTTCAAACACCAGCTCGCCGAAGGCCGGCGCGGCGATTCGCGGGGCGTCGATGCGGCAATAGGCGACGTCGGGCAGCTGGAGCGCCGCCAGGCGCAGCGCCGAGCTGAGGCCCGCGCCAGGCTCGGCATCGACCAGGCCGCGCCCCGGCGCTGGTTCCGCCGCCAGCTCCGCCAGCCAGGCGGTCAGCTCGCGCGCGGCTTTGGTGGCCAGCGGCGCATCGCCTGCGTGACCGGCATCCAGCGCCGCCACGACCTGGGCATGGTCCTCGGCCGCCGCCCAGAGCCCGGCGCGGGTCAAGCCGTCTCGCACCCGCAGCCAGCTGATCATGAGCGAGGCGGTGCCGCGATTGGCCGTCACATAGGGCTCGATCCGCTCCCACTCCTCCGCCGGAAACGCATGCGCCAGCCAGCGAATCTGCTTGGGCGACGGGCTCCGCGCCTGCCAGGTCGGCCGCGCGCGGGCAAGCGGGCGCGCCGGATCAAGCGCCTGGGCGGCGCCCATCACCAGCGAGAGGGCGGCGGCCTGGCCCACGCTCTCGCCAAGCGCGGCCCAGGCCTGGCCGACGAACTGATAGACCGGCTGGGCCGTCGGCGGCGCCGCCAGCCGGATGGCGAACGTCGCGGATTGCCACTCGCCCTCCTGCGCCCACGAAACGTCGGTCACCGCCCACCCGCCGTAGCAGAGCCAGGTCAAGGGCGAGCGCTGCATGAGACTGGGAACCGCAAAAGGAGCCACGCGACCTCCGGGCCATGCCGCCTGCGCGCCGCCGGGCGGGATCGGATGCTGATGCTTCAGGGACGCTCGCCGCCAACTCCAAGGAGCGTCCCGCCGCAATCGCGCGCTAGTGGCCGGCGTCCCACACGGTTCGTCCGGCGCACAGCTGGCGGATCTGGTCGGGGAACCGATGGCGGTTGATCGGCTTCGCGATGAAACCGTCAAAGCCGGCCTCGCGCACCGCCTCAGCCGTCGCCGGGGTGACATCGGCGGTTGTCGCCACAATCGTCGTGGCGGCGAAGCGCGGGTCGTCGCGGAGCTTGCGGCAGATCGTCAGGCCGTCGTCGCCGCGCAGGCGCAAATCCAGCAAAATCAGGTCGATCCGCATCAGCGGATGGTTGCGGATCGTCGCGAACAGCTCGGCGCCGCTGGCGAGGCCCTGATAGTAGCGCACGCCGACATCTTCAATCAAAAGAAGCTCAAAAAGAAACAGGTTATGGTGATTGTCTTCCACCACCAGAACCGTGGCTTTGCGGGGATCGATAGCTGGCACATAGCCTCCTGCTCAGACTTCAGCCGGCCCGCAGCGCGGGACCGCGGCCATTGTAGCACCGCGCCCCCGGCGGCGACAGCTCCGGCACAGCATTCCTCACGAGGCAGGGACAGCCTCGACGCGGAGCGGGGCGTCGGCGGCCAGGCGGCCGAGCGCCCGCGCCAGGTTTTTGCTCGGCGGCGCGCCGAACTTGCGCGCGTACTCGCGGCTGAACTGGGTCGGACTGGCGTAGCCGACCTCGTAGGCCGCCGTGGAGACCGAAACGCCCTCCCGCGTCAGGAGCCGCCGCGCCTCCAGCAGCCGCAGCTCCTTTTGATATTGCAGCGGCGTCGCGAAGGTGATCGCCTTGAAGTGCTTGTGAAACGCCGATTCGCTCATCCCAACCCGCTGCGCCAGCCCCGAGATGGCGATCGCCGTCCGGAAATCACGGCGAATGTCGGCGATGGCGCGGGCGATCGCGCTGGCCGGGCTGTCGTAGCGCACCAAGTTGCGGAACATGCCGCCGAACGGCGCCATCAGCAGCCGGTAGTGAATCTCTTTCAAGATCAGCGGGCCGAGCACCTTGGCGTCCATGCGCGACGCGGCGAGCGCGAGATAGCGGTGAAGCGCGTCGATCAGCGGCGGATCGGCCCGCTGCGCCTCCATCGCCCGCGCATGGCTCGAATCGAGCGCCGTCTCCGCGACCTCGTCGCGCAGGCTGCGCAGGGCGGCGAGATCAACCTTCAAGAGCAGCGAGAGGTACGGCACCTCGGTGATCCGCGAGACGACCGGCACGTCATGGCTGATGAGAATCACATCGCCCGCGCTGACCGCGAAGGTCTGGTCGCCGAAGGTCGTTTCTTTCGCACCTTGCACGATTAGGCAGATAACCGGCTCATACAGCATCGCCTCGAAGGTGGTCGGCAACTGGTAGCGCAGCAGATCCAAGCCGGCGAGCGGGCTGACCGACTGCGGCCCGGGCAGGCGCCGCGCGGGAATGTAGGGCAGGAGCTGCGTGGCAAGCTGATGAATATCCATGCGGCCTCGGTTCGCTTCATCGGAGAGACAGGTGCCTGGCGGCGCCGGCACTGGTAGCGCGATTGACAGGATTAGGCAAGAAGGGAACAGTTCCAGGCAGGCGCCGCGCCGGCCTCCCGGCGTATGATGGGATCACGCCCCGC
This sequence comes from Herpetosiphonaceae bacterium, assembly GCA_036406115.1. Classification (GTDB taxonomy): domain Bacteria; phylum Chloroflexota; class Chloroflexia; order Chloroflexales; family Herpetosiphonaceae; genus DASWWB01. The sequence continues at coordinate 1,260 of DASWWB010000127.1, read as the reverse complement.
AGGGAGCGAAGATCCGAAGCACTGATGAAAGGACAATCCGATGGATACGCAGCGAACCCGGCCACTGACCGCTGACAGCGCCATCCCCTACCTCGGTTTTGGCACCTATCTGATCCCCAACGATGCAGCCGCCGCGGCGGTGAGCGAGGCCCTCCGCGCCGGCTACCGGCACATCGACACCGCCGAGGCCTACGGCAACGAGGCCGGCGTCGGCGCCGCGATCCAGCAGGCGCTCAGCACCGAGGGCCTCGCGCGGGACGATCTTTTCGTAACCACCAAGCTCTGGCCCGGCAACGCCGCCTGGGGCCACACCCCCAAGACCACCGAGACGACCATCGCCGCGCTCCACGCCAGCCTTGAGCTGCTCAAACTCGATTATGTCGACCTCTATCTCATCCACGCCCCCTTCGAGCGCGAGCAGCGGCTCGCCCAGTGGGAGGGGCTGGTCCGGCTGCGCGAGCAGGGCAAGGCGCGGGCAATCGGCGTGAGCAACTTCAATATCGCCCACATCGAGGAGCTGAAGGCGGCGGGCTTGCCGCTGCCGCACGCCAATCAGATCGAACTCCACCCCTGGTCGCAAAAGCCGGAGCTGGTCGGCTACCTGGCCGCCGAGGGGATCGTCCCGATCGCCTACAGCAGCCTCGTGCCGCTCGCGACCTGGCGGACCGCCGCCGGCCATGAGAGCGCGAAAACCGCCGAGATGCGGGCCGCCGGCGCGCAAGCGGACTCGCCGTTCAAAGCCATGGCCGCCAAATACGGCGTGAGCGAGGCCCAGGTCCTGCTGCGCTGGGCGATCCAGCAGGGCTACCCCGTGCTGCCCAAGAGCACCGATCCCGCGCGCATCCGCAGCAACGCCGATCTGTTCTCGTTCAGCATCGACGCCGAGGACATGGCGGCGATCGCAACCATGGATCGCGGCGGCGGAGTCGCCTGGAGCGTGGGCGATCCCATCAACGCCAAGTGAGCGGGCGGCGGGCCGGCGCGGCGGACGGAACCGCGCCGGCCCTGACAGCCGCCAAGATTAACGAACCCACATCTGGGCTCAACAAATTCTGAACACGGCGGCAATAAGCTTGATGCATTGATAGAAACACACCGGCGAGGCCCGGCAAGGAGCGAGCAATGCATCAGCCATACGAGGATTGGAACAACGAAACGCCGGCTGAGCCGGCCGGCCCGTTCGAGCCCCAAAGCTACCGGATCCGCCCGGACGGCCCCGCGCCGGCCTTCGCCACCCCGGCTCCCAAGCGGCGCCGGACC
>DASWWB010000126.1:0-9261 GCA_036406115.1 Herpetosiphonaceae bacterium | reverse complement strand
CGCTGGGAGCCGCGAGAGAGTATCAGTTTGCGCCAAGCGAATCAATCCGCAACATGCATCCCCGGCGGTCGGGCCGCCGTCGCCTGGCGCCATGCGAGGAGGCCGACGTGAGAGGTTGGTATCGGTTTCGGTTCATGATGGTTTTGGTCGCGCTGGCGGTCTGGCTGCCGCGCGACACGGCGTCGATGGCGGCGGCTCCGCCGGCGGGGGCGGCTCCGCCGGCGCAATGCGGGCCCGGGGCGGCGCCGGCCGGGCTTCGCTCGCCTACGGGGGATTGGCAGCCGGCGGCGCTGGTGAAGGATCTGGCGCCCGGCGCCAACCCGGCGGCGGGTTCCGCCCCGAAATACTTCACCAATGCGGACGGCGTCACCTATTTCCAGGCCTACAACGGCCGGGGTTTTGCCGAGGTGTGGCGGACCGACGGCACGGAAGCTGGCACGCAGCCGATCAGGGCGTCTTCGATATACCACGGAACGGTCCTGGGAGGGATGGCGAGCCTCGGTTCGACAGTGTTTTTCTACGTTCAAGAAAACGAATCGCATATGGAGGTGTGGCGGACCGACGGCACGCCGGAAAGCAGCGTCAGGCTGGCGACTTCTTTGCTGCCGAGCTGCCTGGCATCTCCGACCGAGCTGATTCGCTTTGGTGACGCAATCTTTTTCACCGCCAACGACGGCGCGCACGGATTGGAGCTGTGGCGCACGGATGGCACCGCGACGGGAACCGGGCTGTTCAAAGATCTGGCGCCGGGCCTGGGGCAGGCCGGCCTGGCCAATCTGACGGTCGCCGGCGACCAACTGTTCTTCACCACCAGCCTCAGCAGCACAATGCAGCTCTGGAGCAGCGACGGCACGGTGGCAGGGACGCAGATGATCAAGCATTTCGCCGAGCCATATGGCGCGTCAAGCATCGCGCTCGCGCCGTTCGGCGACCGGGTGTTTATCCGCCTGCACAACATGGTCGATGGCATGGCGCCCTGGGTTTCGGATGGCACGCCGGAGGGGACCGCGCCGCTGCTCCAACCGGCGGTCGGGACCTACTTCTCGCCCACGGCCTTGGCGGCGGCCGGGAACGCGGTCTACTTTTCGATGTACGACGCTCAGCGCGGCTACGAGCTGTGGCGCACTGAGGGCACCAGTGCAACCACGAGCCTGGTGCGGGATATTGCCGCCGGGTCTGGCTCCAGCAATCCGGCGCGGGGCGTCGTGTTCAACCAACAGCTTTATTTCCGGGCGACCGACCCGGTGAGCGGGACGCAGATCTGGGCCAGCGACGGCACTGCCGCCGGCACGCGCCGGATCACGGCTTTTCCCGCCGCCGCGCCTGGCGGGACCGTGGATAATCTGACGCCAGCAGGTGATCGGCTGTTTTTCACCTACTTTTCCCGCAACCGGGGCCAGGAGCTTTGGCAGACCGACGGCACCGCTGCGGGAACCGCGCTCGTCCGCGCCTCACAGCCATGTCAGAGCTGCGCGTCGGCCCGTTGGGAAATGTTCGACGCCGGCGGCTGGCTGCTGTTTGCCGGACAGGATGCCGACCACGGCATCGAGCTTTGGCGCTCGGATGGGACATCGGCGGGGACGAGATTAGTCAAAGATTTGGCAGCGATGCCCGTCAGCGCATCGCCGCAAGCGCTGGCCGCCCATGGCGAGACAGCCTATTTCACAGCGAACGGCGATCGCGAGCTATGGTCGAGCGATGGCACCGCCGCAGGAACCGCGCTGATCCGCCCGCTTGCGCTGGTCGGCGCGAAGGCCAGCGTCGGCGAGCGCGTTGTGTTTATCGCTGATGACGGCGTCGCCGGATTGGAGCCGTGGGGCAGTGACGGCACGCTGACAGGAACGGTGCTGCTCAAGGATATCTGGCCGGGGGACGAGGGTTCGCTGGGCGTTGGCAACCCGGCGCTGATGCCGTTCGGCGGCCGGGTGTTCTTCGCAGCGCATGATCCGGACAGCGGCTCTGAGCTGTGGGCGAGCGACGGGACGATCAGCGGCACGCTGCGCGTTCGCGACATTGCTCCGGGCGCCGGCAGCGCGTCGCCGGAGTTGCTGGCCCCGCTCGGCGACACGCTGTTGTTCATTGCGAACGACGGCGTGTCCGGCCGCGAGCTGTGGCGCACCGACGGCACAATCACCGGGACGCAGCGCGTGAAAGATCTGGCTCCCGGCGCGCCGGGAGGCATGGGGTTCCTCGGCGCGGCGGCGGTGGCGGGCGGCAGGCTGTTTTTCGTGGCCAGCGACGGCGCCCGGGGCTTTGAACTTTGGATGACTGACGGCACGGAAGCTGGGACGCTTTTGGTGCGGGATCTGGAGCCGGGCGCCGGCTCGTCGAGAATCAGCGCGCTGCGCGGGGTGGGCTCGACCGTCTACTTCACGATTTCCACCCAAGCCACGCCGAGCCAGCTATGGCGCAGCGACGGCACCGCTGAGGGCACGGTCATCGTCGCGGATGAGGCGCGGGCGCCCTGCGCCTATGGCTTGCGCGAGCTGACCGACGTCGGCGGGCGGCTGATGTTTGTCTGCGAACGTTATTTGAGCTACTCGTTGTGGCGCAGCGACGGCACCCCCGCCGGCACTCAGCCGATCACCGACGAGGCCGGCCTGCCTCGCAGCTGGTTCTCCATCTCGGAGCTGGAGGTGATCGGCGATGAGGTGTTCTTCAGCGCCAATGACTATGATCACGGCCATGAGCTATGGCTCAGCGACGGCACGTCCGCCGGCACGCGGCTGTTTCAGGATATCGCGCCCGGCGGCCTCAGCAGCGACCCAGCTAACCTGACGGCGGTCGGCGGGCGGCTGATGTTCAGCGCCGACGACCTGATCCATGGCCGCGAGCTGTGGCAGGTCGCGCCGGCCGAGCCGCCGCAGGAGCTGCCGCGGCTGTTCCTGCCGCTGCTCGGGCGCTAAACGCGGCGGGGCGGATCCGATCACCGGATCCGCCCCGCGGTTGCTTGTGGCTGGCTCAGGCGCCGGCGCGGGCGGCGCCGCGGCCCTCGATGTAGTCGAGGCTTTGGTGGCGGAAGTAGGTTTCGTACAGCTCGGCGTAGTGGCCGCCGCCGGCCAGCAGCTGGTCGTGGTTGCCGCTCTCGATGATCCGGCCCTTGTCAAGCACGATGATCCGATCGACCGAGCGGACCGTCGAGAGCCGGTGGGCGATCAGGATCGAGGTCGAGCGGGCGAGGATCAGATCCATGGCCTGCTGGATCTGGGTTTCAGTGAAGGGATCGATGCTGGCGGTGGCCTCGTCGAGGACGAAGATCGCTGGCTGGGCGGCCAGGACGCGGGTCAGGGCCACCAGCTGGCGCTGGCCGAGCGAGAGCCGGGCGCCGCGCTCGCCGACCGTGGTCGCCAGGCCGTTGGGCAGCGTCTCCAGCCACTCGCCGCCGCCGATCTGGCGGGCGATCGCCTCCAGCTCCGCGTCGCTCAGCTCGGGGGCGGCGTAGCGGATATTGTCGGCGACCGTGCCGTCGAACAGGAACGGCGTTTGGGAGACAAGGCCGAGCTGGCGGCGGTAGGCATGGAGGTCGAGCTGGCGGATGTCAGTCCCGTCGACGGTGATCGCGCCCTCTTGGAACTCGTAGAAGCGGGCGATCAGCTTGGCGATGCTCGACTTGCCGGCCCCGGTGTGGCCGACCAGCGCGACGCTCTCGCCGGGCTTGATGTGCAGGCTGAACTCATCAAGCACCTGCTCTTTGCGGCCGTAGGCGAAGCGCACCTTGTCGAAGACAATCTCGCCGCGCAGCCGCTCGGGCTGGACGGCGCCCTGCTGGCGCACGGTCGGCTCGGCGTCGATCAGGGCGAAAATCCGCTCGGCCGCCGAGAGGCCGGCCTGGAACTGGCTCCAGAACGACGAGATATTGATCAGCGGGAACCAGAACAGATCGACGGAGCGCACGAACACATACCAGATCGCCAGGCTGATCGCGCCGTCGACCACTGCCAGGCCGCCGAAGTAGACCAGCGCCGCCGTGCCGAAGCCCAGCAGGATGTTGAGCGTCGGGAAGACATTCGAGAGCACGAAGCCGCGCCGCAGGTTGACGGCGTACGACTGGCCGTTGATTGACTGGAACTCATCGTAGATCCGCTGCTCCTGGCGGAAGTTCTTGGCCACGCTGATGCCGGTCACCGATTCCTGGATCGCGCTGTTGACATCGGCCAGAATCCGGAAGCCTTTGCGCGTGACAAAGCGCGCCGCCGCCCGGAAGCCGATCGCCAGCAGAATGACCAGCGGCGTGAACGCCAGCACGCCGAGGGTCAGCTGCCAGGATTTGGCGAACAGGTAGACCAGCAGCACGATCACCGTCAGGAACTGGCTGAGCACATCGGTGATGATCTTGGCCACCTGGGAGAACTCCTGGGTGTCCGAGGTGATGCGGCTGATGATCTTGCCTGATTTGAATTGATCGAAAAACGAGAGATCGTGGCTGATCGCCGCCTCGAAGGCGTCGGTGCGCAGCTTGCCGATCACCTCGGCGATGATCCTGGCGGTGAAGCGCTGGCGCCACAAGTTGGCCCACCAGGCCAGCACGCCGGTCGCCAGGAAAATCCCTGCCAGCGTCAGCACCAGCGTCCAGGATGGCGCGCCGTTGATCTGGCCGATTGCGCTGCCGAGCAGCAGGGGCTGGGCGGCGTTGATCAGGGCCAGGCCGCCGACCGCGACCCAGGTCAGGATCACGGCGCGGCGGTGGGCGCCGAAGTAGCGGCCCATGCGCCGCAGCAGGGTTCGATCGTCGTATTGGCGATCGTAGGCCTCGGAGTCTAATCCCGCAAACATCGCCCCACCTCACTGATAGCGGGCGAAAATCGCCCGGTAGGCTTCGGAATCGCGCAGCAGCTCGTCGTGGGTGCCGATGGCCGAGACGCGGCCCTTGCGCAGCACCACGATCAGATCGGCCCAGCGGATCTGCGAGAGGCGGTGAGTGATCAGGATGGTCGTGCGGTCGCGCGAGGCCTGCTCGATGGCGCGTTGGATGCGGTCTTCGGTGGCGCTGTCGATCGCGCTGGTCGAATCATCGAGGACGAGGACGCGCGGCTCGGTGAGGAAGGCGCGGGCCAGGGCGAGGCGCTGGCGCTGGCCGCCGGAGAGCGTCACGCCGCGCTCGCCGATCTCGGTCTCGTAGCCGTCCACCAGCCGGCCGATGAAGTCGCTGGCCTGGGCGGAGCTGGCGGCCTCCTCGACCTGCGCGCGGGTCGCGCCGGCCACGCCGAAGCCGATGTTGTCGGCGACCGAGCGCGAAAAGAGGAAAATATCCTGCTCGATCATCGAGATCTGGCGGCGCAGGGCGGCCAGGTTCCACTCGCGGACATCGACGCCGTCGAGGAGGATGCGGCCGGCGGTCACGTCGTAGGTGCGGTTGATCAGCTTGGTCAGGGTCGATTTGCCGGCGCCGGTCTGGCCGACCAGGGCGACGGTCTGGCCGGGGGCGATGCGGAAGCTCAGGTTTTCCAGCACCGGGCCCTGGCCGGCGTAGCCGAACGTCACGTTTTCGAAGACAATCTCGCCGCGCATCTCGCCCGCGTAGCCGCCGGCGTTCTCATCAAGCTCGGTCTCGGCCTTGATCAGCTCCAAGATGCGACGGGCGCCGGCCAGGCCGCTGGAGACTTGCGAGTAGGCGAACTGGGCGGTGAAGGTGGGGAAGCCGAACAGCAGCAGCAGCCCGTTGTAGGCCACCACTTCCTGGATGGCGAGCGTGCCGGCGCGGAACAGGAGCATGCTGTGAAGGAAGCCGAGGCCCTGGACCAGGCCGAGCAGCAGGACCGGCAGGAACACCGCCTCGACATCGCCCTGCCAGACAAAGGCGTCGCGCCAGCGCTTGACCGCCGCGCCGAACCGCGTCTGCTCGCGCCCTTCCTGGGCGGCGCCCTTGACGGTCTCGACGCCGTCGATCGCCTCGGCCAGCGTGGCGTTGAGGTCGCCGAAGGTTTTGCGGACGGCGGTGGTGGTCGGCGCCAGCTGGCGCAGATAATCGCGGACCAGCCACCAGTAGCAGAGCAGGAACAGGGCGGGGGCGGCGGCCAGCTGCCAGTGGTAGGAGGGCGCCACGGCGATCGGCATGATGAGGAACATGCCGGAGCCGATCACCAGGTTGATGCCGGGGTTGAGCATCATGTTCATCTCGCGCACGTCGTTGGTGGCGCGGGCCATCAGATCGCCCTTGGGCTGGCTGTCGTGGAAGGCCATGCTTTTGCCCAGCAGGCTGGTGTACAGCTCGTCGCGCACATCGCGCTCCAGGCGCTGGCCGATGACCTCGGAGGAGAAATTGCGCAGCAGCTGCAGCACCGCGCGGGCCAGCTGGCCCAGGATAATCCACAGCGCCGCCCAGCCCAGCGCGCCAGTGTCCGAGCGCAGCACCGCCTCGAAGGCCTGGCCGGTCAGCACCGGCACCGCCGCCGCGAAGGCCGCGTTGCTGAACGCGCCGATCACCAGCCCCACCACCCACCAGGCGTGGCGCCGGACATGCGACAAGACCCAGCGCAGCGGTGTGGCGTAGTTGGACTGCCACGAGCGCCGCACCACAAATTCGCTATTTGACATCCGACCATCCTTCCGAACAGATTGCTGCCGTCATTTTAGCATCGAAGCCCCGCCCCGGGCTCCAGCCATATGACGGATTGCGCATATTCGGGGGGAGTCGTCAGCTGTCAGTCGTCAGTCGTCAGGTGGCTGGGATCGTAGCGCTTAAAGCCCTTCAAGCGGGAGCTGATCGCGGACGATCAAGCCGGGTTGTGATGGCTGGACTGATGCCTGACGACTGGCGACTGACGACTGACGACTGAATCCCTATGGTAAGATAGGCCAACTGTTCTGCTTATGGGACAAGCGTATGCAAATTCTTCCCCCGAATATCATCCTGTTTGGCCCGCCTGGCGCGGGGAAATCGACGCAGGCGGCGGTGCTGGCCAAGCGCTGGTCGCTCCAGGCGATCTCGACCGGGCAGCGGCTGCGCGACACGGCGGCGGCCGGAAGCGAGCTGGGCCGCGAGCTGGCCGAGGTCATGGCGGCCGGCCTGCTGGTCGGCGACGAGCTGATGAACCGGCTGCTGCGCGAGTGGCTGGGCCAGGTTCCGGCGGAGCAGGGCGTGCTGCTGGACGGCTATCCGCGCACCGTCGCCCAGGCCGAGGCGCTGGCCGGGCTGCTGGCCGAGCTGAACCGGCCGCTCGCGGCGGTGGTGGCGCTCTCGCTCTCCGACGAGGAGGCGGTGCGGCGCCTGAGCGGGCGGCGGATCTGCCAAATCCCCGGCCAGCCCGATTCGATCATCCACATCTCCGACACGGCGGCGATCGACGCCTGTCTGGCCGCCGGCGGGACGCTGGTCGAGCGCCTCGACGACGCCCCCGAGTCGATCACCCAGCGCCTGGCCGAGTACAACGCCAAGACCGAGCCGCTGCTGCATTTCTACGGCAGCCTGGAGCTGCTGAGCATCATCGACGCCGACGGCACGCCCGACCAGGTCGCCGAGGCGATTTTGGCAGCGCTGCCGCACCTCGACGATCACATCGAGTTCGCCCATCTGAATGATTTTCCCGCCGCCGGGAGCGCCGCTCCCGCCGATTCTGGAGGACGCATGTACGGTCGCAAGCTTGATCCGACGCCGATCGGCGCCGGCCTGACGGTTCGCGAGCTGGTCGACAGCCACTTTTTCGCCTACAACGCCGCCCGCCTGCGCGAGGCCTGTCACCTGCTGACCCAGAAGATCGTCAAGGAGAATGTCACGCTGGGCGTGACGCTTTCCGGCGCCCTGACGCCGACCGGCCTGGGCTACTCGGCGCTGGTGCCGCTGGTCGACGCCGGCGCGATCGACTGGATTGTCTCGACCGGCGCCAATCTCTACCACGACCTCCACCGCTCGCTGGGCTTCGAGCTGTTCAACACCAGCCCCAACGTCGACGACCTGAGCCTGCGCGAGCAGAATATCATCCGCATCTACGACATTCTGTTCGACCAGGAAGTGCTGCTCAAATCCGACGCCTTCTTGCGCACCGTGCTGGCCTCCGAGGAGTTCCAGCGGCCGATGAGCACCGCCGAGCTGCACTATCTGCTGGGCAAATACGTCAGGGCCCGCGAGCAGGCGCTGAACACCTCCTACCGCTCGCTGATCGGCGCCGCCTACGAGGCCGGCGTGCCGATCTACACCTCCTCGCCCGGCGACTCGACTATTGGTATGAATGTTGCAGCTATGCGCCTGGCAGGCGGCAAGCTGGCCTTTGACGTGGAGGCGGACGTCAACGAAACCACCGCGATTGTCTACGACGCCAAAGCCAGCGGCGGCCAGAGCGCGGTGCTGATCTTCGGCGGCGGCTCGCCCAAGAACTTCATCTTGCAGACCGAGCCGCAGATCCAGGAGATCATGGGCATTCCCGAGAAGGGCCACGATTATTTCATCCAGATCACCGACGCCCGCGTCGACACCGGCGGCCTGTCCGGCGCGACGCCCAGCGAGGCCATGACCTGGGGCAAGGTTGATCCCGAGCAGCTGCCGGATACGATTGTCTGCTACACCGACTCGACGATCGCCATGCCGATCATCGCCGCCTACGTGCTGGAGACGGCGCCGGCCCGCCCGCTCAAGCGCCTGTTCGACCGCCGCGCCGAGCTGAGCGCCGCCCTGCGCGAGAGCTACGCCAAGCACGCGCCGGCTGACGATATCGCCGATCTGCCCGCCGACCATCACGGCGGCACCCTCGTCGGCCGCGCCACCCCGCGCACCGAGGAGCCGCAGGCGTGACGAGTCGTCAGTCGTCAGCCAGCGGTCGTCAGGCTGCGCCGGATCGACGGGAAGCGCCACATTGGCCTGACGACTGACGACTGACGACTGATAGCCACTCCCCCCCGGCAGGGGGCATGTACTTGTGCTACACTGAATGCAGTGCGCGCGAGCGCAACACAACCAAGGAGGATTTCAATGGGCAAGCCGATCGCAGTGACCGATGAAGAATTCAGCACCACGGTGCTTGGCTCCGATGTTCCGGTGATGGTGGATTTCTGGGCTCCCTGGTGCGGCCCCTGCCGCGCCGTCGCCCCCATCCTGGATGAGCTGGCCGGCGAGTACGAGGGCAAAGTGGTGATCGCCAAGGTGAACACCGACGAGCACTCCCGCCACGCGATGCAGTACAACGTCCAGGGCATCCCGACGATGATCATCTTCCAGAACGGCGAGGAGATCGATCGGATCGTCGGCGCCGGGCCGAAGACGATGTACAAGGCCAAGCTCGACGAGATTGTCGCCGCCCGCGACAAGGCTGTCGGCTAGGAGCTGCGGCG
>DASWWB010000125.1:0-3431 GCA_036406115.1 Herpetosiphonaceae bacterium | reverse complement strand
CAGCGCCCGCGCCGCCAGCGCCCGCCAGCCCCGCGCCGCCCCGCGCCGATCGGCTCCCGGCTCCCCCGCATCGCGCCCCGCCGCATTGGGCTGATCAGCTTGCACCTCGCCTGGATGCGAGGCCGCCCCAGGTTGATCAGCTTGCGGCCCGCCCAGAGTTGGCGCCGCCGCATTGGGTTGATCAGCTTGCGCCGGCGCCGAATCCTCGCCCGCCGCCCCGGGCTGATCGGCTCCCGGCTGCCCCGCATCGCGCCCCGCCGCATTGGGCCGATCGGCTCCCGGCTCGCCCGGATGTGCGGCCGCCCCAGGCTGATCAGCTTGCGGCCCGCCTAGAGTTGGCGCCGCCGCATTGGGTTGATCAGCCTGACCCTGGCTCTGCGTTCGCCGCGCCGCCCCAGGCTGATCGGCTTGCGCCGGCGCCGAATGCTGTTGCGCGGCGCTGGCGGGGCGGGCGACAACGATCGCGGAGCGGCCGGACAGCCAATCGCCAAGCCGGCGCCAGCGCCGGGCTAGCCGGGCGGCGGCCAGGGCCAGGATCCATCCGGCGGCGGGCAGCAGCACCGGGAACAGCGGCAGCCGATAGCGCAGCTCGACGTGGAACAGCGCGCCGGTGAAGACGGTGTAGGCAGCCCAGAGCGCCAACAAGGCGCGCAGCCCGGCGGTACCGGGAGCGTTCGGCAGCGCCGCCAGCCCCCAGGCGCCGGCCAGCAGGACCAGCAGCCAGAGCCCGTCGCCCAGCGCCAGGCGCAGCCAGACCTCGGCGGCAGGCAGCCAGATCGCCCGCCGCTGGCTCAGGTCGTCGGCCTGCTCCAGGGCCCAGAAGCGGCCGAACTCGCGCCAGGCTTTGGCGGCGACCCAGCCGGGATCGGCGGCGATCGCCGCCAGGCCGCGCTGCGAGGCCAGCCCGGCGCGCTCGATCCGCCGCTCGCCCATCGCGTACAGCTCGGCCTTGACAACGTCGCGGCCGCGCGGATCGTTGTCAAGCCACAGATTCTCCTGGCCCGTGGTGTCAATCAGGATAAAGCCGCCGTAGCGCGCGGCGTTGCGGGCGGTCCAGGGCAGCACCGGCAGCAGCAGGCCGGCGAGCAGCAGCAGGCCCGGCAGCAGCGCGCGGGCCCGGGGGCGCGCGCCGCGCCAGGCCAGCAGGATGAGCCAGGCGGCGCCGAGCAGGCCCAGCGGCAGCGCCACCGAGCGGATCAGGCAGAGCAGGCCCAGCGCCGCGCCCGCCCCCAGGATCCGGCGCGGTGCCAGGGTCCTGCCGGCCCGCGCCAGCAGCGCGAAACAGACAGTCAGCCCGGCCAGGAAGACAGTCTCGGTCAGCAGCTCGGTGGCGTTGAGCGCCAGCGTGTAGGAGAGCGCCGCCAGCCCGGCCGCCCACCAGGCCGCCCGCCGCCATGCCGCTGCCCAAGGGGCACCCGGGGCGGCGCCCCAGGCCGCGCCCAGCTCGCGGGTCCACCAAAACACCAGCGGCACCGTCGCCGCGCTGACCAGAGCGTTGGCCAGGCGCAGCAGCGGCAGATCGCCGTCGAACAGCCAGACCAGCGCCGCCAGCCCGGCGGGGAACAGGGGCGGCCGCATGAATTGGAGATCGTAGTAGCCCTTGCCCTGGGCCAGGTGGATGGCCAGGTCCAGGTACTCGCGCTCGTCGCCGCCGAGCGGCCGGGCGGCGTTCCAGCCCCAGGCCAGCAGGCGCAGCGCCAGCGCCAGCAGCGTCAGCGCCAGCAGGCCGAGCGCCGTGCGATTGGCGAGCAGGCGCCTCATTCGAGCCGCGCCCAATCGAGCTGGAAGCCGGCCAGCGGCAGCGTCTGGCCGTTGAAGGTTTTGACCCGGGCCGCCAGGTCGAGCGGCCCCAGCACGCAGACATCGCTGCGCAGCGTCACCAGCACCTCGGCGCCGGCGGGCGCAGCCGGCAGCTCGAATGTCAGCTCCTGCCAATCATTGGCCAGCGTGATTGGCGCCAGCGCCGCGCCGCCGCTCTCGACGGTCATGCTCGTCGGCTGGGGATTGGTGGTGTAGCCGTGGAGCCGCAGCACGAGCTTTTGGGGCCGGCCGGTCCCGGCGCCGGGGAAGCGCAGCTGGGCGACGGCGCCGCTCCACCGCACGTTGTCGGGCTGCTCGATCAGCCCGTCGCGCTTGTAGAAGCCGCGGATGTAGCCGAAATCCAATCCGGCCCCAAGGTCGATCGCGGTCGCCGGCGGCGGCTCCAGGTTGTCCCAGGCCCAGTCGAGATCGTTGGCGTTGTCGACCACCCGCGAGACAAACGGCTGGAAGGCCTGCGGCTCGCCCGCCGCCCGCATGATGTCGCCCTCCAGCATACGAATCCGCGCCGCCTGAATCTCGTTGTTGTTGGAGGCGGCGCCGCGCAGGAACGCCAGCGCGCCGTCAGGCCCGTCGACCTTGCCCTCGCGCTGCAAGATGCGGGCGTAGAGCAGCGCCAGGCATTTCAGATCGCCGCGGGCGTCGGCCTCGTCGTGGAGCCGGCGGGCTTGGGCAAGATCGCCTGCCGCCAGCGCCCGCCCGACATCGGCGCAAGCCCCCGCCGCCAGCCGCCGGCTGACGCTCAGCCAGGTGTCGTAGACCACGCTGTTGCGGCCCGGGCCGAGCAGCGCCTCGGGCCACCAAAGATAGGATGGCAGCACCGCCAGCGCCAGCGCGCCCGCCGCCAATCCGCCCGCCAGCCGGCGCCGACGGCTCGGCCACGCCGCCCCCCACTGGACCAGCCCGCACGCCGCGTAGACGAACACAAACGGCAGCAGCGGCTGGCGGAAGCGGCTGATGGCGAAAATCAGCGCGCCGATCAACACGTTGTAGCCCAGCCAGCTCAGCGCCAAACCCTTGCCCGGCGGGGAGGATTGGGGGTCAGGGACCAGGGGCCAGGCCGAACCCAGGGAGGGCGTGGCGCCGCCAGGCGAGAGGTCGCGCCCCTGATCCCTGACCCCTGACCCCTGACCCCTGACCCCACCCTGGCTCCGCGCCAGCCCGAGCGCCGCCAGGCCCAGCGCCGCCAGGTAGAGCGTGTCGTCGAGCAGCAGCAGCAGGGCGTGGGGCAGCGGCACGTCGCCATTGGTGTAGCCGGCCTGGAAGCGCTCAGCGCCGCCGGTGCGCAGCAGCAGCATGTCCAGCAGCTCGCGGCCGGTCTTGCGGACGAAGCCGCCGGGGGCTTCTTGGATCCACTGCCAGCCGAGCGCGTAGGCCTTGGCCTGGCGCGCCGCGTGGTCCGGGCCGCAGCTCGGGTCGCAGAGCAGGCGGTAGAGCGCGCCCTCGTCGCGGCCGCCGGGCAGCCCGCTCTGGGCGCCGAGGGCGAAATTGTAGCCGCCGGTGGTGTCGGATAGGATGAGGCCGGCGCCCTGGCCCCAGCGCGCGGTCGCGTAGGCCGACCAGGGCAGCACCAACGCGCAGACCAGCGCCGTCAGCAGCGTGACGGCGGCCAG
>DASWWB010000124.1:0-1824 GCA_036406115.1 Herpetosiphonaceae bacterium | reverse complement strand
GGCGCCGCGCTCGGCGGCGTAGGCGGCGGCCGAGGCGTCGTGGCGGTCGTAGGGATAGACTGTCGCGCCGCGCTCGACGGCGATCGCCACGCAGGTCGAAAACGACAGCACATCCACGATCACAAAGACATCGGTCAGCGGCGCGAGGGCGGCGACGCCGGCGGCGCCCCACTCGCAGCGGATCTCCCACTCGTGCTGGTCATAAAACATCGCAAGCGCTCCTTTCCTCATCGTTATACCACGCGAACGGCCGGCAGCCGGCGGAAAGCCCGGTTGACACGCTTGGTACAGTGGCGCCTGTGCGCCTGTCCCGCTGCGGGGCGGGCCTAGCTGAAAGGAGCGGCGCGTGCAACGCGAGAACATCAATCCCTGGCAGTGGCAGGACGCCTTCGGATTCTCCCAAGCCGTCGAGGTGCGCGGCGGGCAGCGGGTCCTCTACTGCGCGGGCCAGGCGGCGGTCAGCGCGGAGGGCCAGCCGCTCCCCCTGTTCGATCTCCCGGCCCAGATCAACCAGTGTTTCGATAATCTGGCGGCGGTGCTGGGGGCCGCCGGCATGAATCTCGGCAATGTCGTGCGGCTGGTCTACTACACGACCGATGTCAACGCGCTGCTGGGGCAGTGGGAGCTGGTCAAGGCGCGGCTCGCGGCCGCCGGCATCCAGCCCGCCAGCAGCGTGGTCGGCGTCACCCAGCTGGCCTTTGATTTGCAGATCGAGATCGAGGCGACGGCGGCCGATTAATCTCGGCGAACGGGGCGGCGCGATGCGCGAAACGGCGCGACCGGGACAATTCCCGGTCGCGCCGTGTGAGTCAATCGCCCTCCTTGAGCAAAAAGCGATTGGAGATCGCCTTGAACGAGAGCCTGCCGCCCAGCGCCTCGCTGACGGTCTCGCTGGCGGGCCTGATCACGATGCCCTCGCGCTCGTTGGCGGTGCCGGGGTATTTGCCCTCGGCCAGCGCCAGCAGCGCCGGCAGATCGTAGCCGAAGGCCGGGCCGCTGTCCGCGAGCGCTACCGCCTGCAAGCCGTTGTCCTGGCAGAACGCGCGCAGCTCGCCGTCGCTCAGGTAGCGCCGGGCGACGCTGTCGTAGAGCGAGAAGACAAACAGCTCGATCCGCCTCAGGTCCAGCCGGTTCTTCTGGATGCCGGGGCCGCAGACCTCGCCCTGGATGGCCAGCTCGGGCCGGCGCCGCAGGGCGGCCTCGATCTCCAGCTCGCGGGCCAGCCGCCACAGCGTGTTCTCGCCCTCGCGGATGGAAAAGTTGCGGCTGCACACGTGCAGCGAGCCGTCGTCGGGGTCGAGGCAAAAGGTCGCACTGGACCCATCATACTTCAGCGTGCAGACATAGGGCAGGCCGGCAATCTCATCCAACACCTGCGGCACGCTCTGGACGCGGATCTCGTCGGTTTTGGGCACATGGCGGGGGAACAGGCCGCGGATCTCGCCGTTGCCGATCAGCGGCTGGGGCGGCTCGTACTTGCCGACATCCAGCGCCGCAGTCAGATCGTCGCCCTCGGCGGCGTCCGGCAGATCGAACAGGTGCGGCGGCATGAGCAGGCCCTGCGAGAGGGCGCCGCGCAGCTTGATGGTGCGGATGCGGAACTTGGCCGGCCGGGCGACGGGCTCGCCTGCCGGCTCCTTGGGCTGCCACAGAAACTGAAACGGGGGCGTGTCCGGCGGCACCGCGTCGATCTCGAAATAGACGCCGAGGTCGCCGACGGCGAACTCGCCCTTTTTGACCACGCACTGCCAGCCGTTGATCCGCGCCAGCTCAATCGCGTCGGCGTTGGGGATCGGTTCGAGGCCCAGCACGCGCTGGACGCTC
>DASWWB010000123.1:0-2423 GCA_036406115.1 Herpetosiphonaceae bacterium | reverse complement strand
TCCAGTCCTACCATGATCAAAACCAGAATCCCGAGATCCATGTCATCAATGCCGATGGGAGCAATCACCAGCGGCTCACCACCAACGCTGGCTATGATGGCACCCCAACCTGGTCGGCCGATGGACAGACCATCGCCTTTGGGTCCACGCGCGACGGGCAGCCGACCGCCATCTATCTGATGGCCCGTGATGGCACCCACCAGCGCCGCCTGCTGACCGGCTACAATCCCGTGTGGTCCCCGGATGGGCAGCAGCTGGCCTATCAGGTGACGCAGGACGGTATACCATCGTTGTATCGTATGCGCAGCGATGGCACGCAGCAGACCCTCGTCGTGCGGAACCAGCTCTTCGTCGGGAAGGTGGTGTGGTCGCCCGATAGCCAGATGTTTGCCTTCAGCGTCCAGCGTGCGGGCAGCTTCAAGAGCGGCGTCCGCCTGATCAGCGCCGATGGGAGCACCCAGCGCGACGTTCTCAATCTGCGGACGACGAACACCGTGAGCGACTGGATCCCCTAGCGCAGCGGTCCTGCCATGGCGACGAGCGCGCGGCACCACCGGGCAGCGGCGGCGTGTCGCGCAACCCGCTACGGCACTATCTTCCTCGATGAACGTTATAAAGCAGCTAACTGGCATATCTAGGTAGCAAGCCGACCATAGTCGAGCAGCCGCTGGACCGCCGCTAAGTGAGGGGTAGCTCGCATGGCGCACCGTTGGCAGTGTGGCCTAACAAGAGATAACGTCTCGTTTCGGCTGCTTGCCGTAGCAGGACGGTTCACTCCTAACGCTCGTTCAGAAAGTAGCCGCGCTTGGCCACACTCATCGACAGGCGCCTACCCACCAATCAGTTTCTGGACGCCCTGCACAATCTGGGTCGCAAGGGGGATGATCATTGGCACCACGACGGCCAGATTACCCGCTGCTGCCTTCAGCCCCTCGGCGGTAATCTGAATGGTAGTCTTGTTGGGCTTGTCCTTGGCCGCCTTCTCGATCAATTCCTTGGCGGTGTCGGCCACCGCTTCAGCGGTCTCCTGGTGCTCTGCCGGCACGGTCATTAGTGCCGCCTGAAGTTGCTGCAACAGCCGTGCCAGCTCCTGTTTCTGGTCCGGTGCCGCCTGGGCCATGCCGTTAACCGTCTGGATGGTGTTCGTCAGCGTGTTCTTGATATTGAGGATCGCGCCGCTGAAATTGCCCGACATCTCGAAGGTGTCACCGCTCACGATGTTGCCTCCTTCATAGACATGATAGACGTGCTGGGGGGCCGCCGGCTGGTCATTGGTCGTAACCGACCCAATCGACCCGATCCGAGCATTGCCAAAGTTAATCCCGCCGGACTGGTGGGTGGTGTGGATCGTCTGGGTGCCGGCCGCATTATATTGCGTCCCCACCTGCTGCCCCGTTTGGTTAAATACCGTTCCGCTCCCGCCACTGGGAGGCGACGGTTTCGGCGGCGACTCTGTCACCTCTGGCATCCCAAAGAGACGGCCATCACGAGCCCGGAGATAGAGCGTCACTAATCCCCAATCAACCTGGCTGATATCCGTCATAATGAGGGCCTTGCGCCCCTGCTGAACGGCCTGATCAATCGATCCGGTCTTACCCAACGTGCGGTACAGCTCGGCGGCAAAGATCCGCCCCGCCCGATCCAACACCGATGCCTGCATGCCCACGATCGCGGGGACACCACTCGCTAGGAGCGCGGGACCAAAGGCCTGGAAGAGCTGCGTGCCCTGCGCCCCACTGTGGCAGGTATTCAGCACCACCAACCGCACCTGACTGCCTTGCAGTGCAATCGCAAGCTGCTTGGGGGACATAGGCTGCATTGTGCCCTCTTCGGTTTCCAACACCAGCTGCGGCGCCCTGCTTGTCGCGGCCTGCCCATGCCCGAGCAGATGGAGGAGGTGCGGCTGGTGATCCTCGAGCGCGCGATTCAGACTGAGGGGCGTAGCGTGTGGGAGGATATGGAGCATGAGCTGGTTGGCAGCAATAAGCGGCTGGAGCTGGGTCTGAATGGCATGCACCTCCGCCGCAATGTTCAGTGGGTACGCAGCCGCCAGCTCGGCCGGAAGCGCCCAGGCGAGCAGCATCGTCAGCGGGCCATCGACCATGAGGGGCGGGATGGGACTGGTATGCGGCAGGGAGCGGACGAGCGAGTGGAGAGTAAGGAGCGGATGCCCTTGGGGATCCGTCAGGAATTCCCAGGGCAGGGTTGCCACCGGCACCAGATCGGGATGACTGGCCAGCTGGAGCTCAAGCTGAAGCGGCTGCTTGTCTTTCCTGGCAGCGCTGGTCGCACTCTGGAACAAGCTCGCCGTTGTCCCCTGGAAGAGCAGCTGGTACAGCCGCTGGCCAAGCAGCATCACCTCATCCTCACTGAAAATGGTCTGGTCATCGCGGTAGGTCAGCTTCGCTAAGATGGGCTCAACG
>DASWWB010000122.1:0-3416 GCA_036406115.1 Herpetosiphonaceae bacterium | reverse complement strand
GAGATCGATGCGCCGCTGCAACTGATTCATCGCGACTATCGCTCGGCCAATCTGCTCTGGGCCGACGGGCGGCTGGCGGCGGTGCTGGATTGGGAGGAGGTCGGCTGGGGCCATCGCGCCCGCGACGTCGCCTGGGCCGCCGTCCACCTGGCCACGCGCTACCACGACTGGGGGCCGCTGGCGCCGCTCGCCCAGCACCATTTCATCGCCGCCTACGAGGAGGCCAACCCGCTGAGCGAGGCCGAGCGCGCCGCGCTGCCGGCCCTGCTGGTCTGGGCCGGCCTGGGATTGGTCCAGGCGACGCTGGGCAAGCCGGCCGAGCCCGAGGCCATGGCGGCGCTGGAGCGCAGCGTGGCCCGGTTCCCGGCGGCTTCCCGGCGCGCCGACTAAGCGGCAGTCGTCACGCGATTGAAGCGGAGGCGGCGGGAAACAATCGCGCCGCAAAGGGCTAATCGGCACCGAATCGGCGGGCGGGCGGCCGGGAATGCTTTACAGCTCAGCTTCACAGGCTGCGAGCGTGTGTGGTATACTGGCGGCGACCGTTCGCCTGCTGTTCCTCGATAAGGAGGCCCCCGTGTCATTTCTCCGCCGATCTTCCCGATCCACCTCCTCCGCCCCTGCCGCCGACAAGACTGGCGTCGCCCGCGTCGACATCGACCGCACCTACAAGTTTATGATCTACACCTCGTTCGCGGTCAATGTGATTCTCTTGGTGGTGCTGTTGGCGGTCGGCTACCAGCTGTTCATCGCCAAGGCGGGCCTGGGGCCGCTCAAGCCGACGATCGGCAAGCTGATGAGCACGATCGACGGCCTCCAGAACGCGACGATCCGGGCCAGCGTGCCGCTGAACGAGCAGCTGCCGATCAGCCTCCAGGTGCCGGTGAGCCAGGAGACGGCGGTGCGGGTCACCCAGCCGGTGCCGCTCCAGGTGCCGGCCTCGATCGTCTTCCCGGGCGGCGGCGGCAACCTCAACGCCAGCGTGGCGCTCAATCTGCCCGAGGGCCTGACGCTGCCGGTCTTCCTCAGCATGACGATCCCGCTCAACTCCTCGGTGCCGGTCAGCCTCACGGTGCCGGTCAACATCCCGCTCAAGGACACGGAGCTGGGGCCGCAGTTCGGCAACCTCAAGGAGTTGGTCCAGCCGCTGGCGGATTTGGTGAACGGCGAGGGCGAATGACGCGGCTCATCCTCTGGGACATCGACGGCACGCTGATTCGCGGCGCCCGCGCCACCGCCATGGCCTTCAACGCGGCCCTGCGCCACGTCTATGAGCTGACGGAGCCAATCATTCCCATCAGCTACGGCGGCAAGACCGACGGCCAGATCGTGCGCGAGACAATGGCGCTGCACCGGCTGGAGGAGGCCCTGGTGCTGGAGCGGCTGCCGGCTTTCGAGGAGGCCTATCTGGCCGAGGTCCGGCGGGCCGTCGAGCAGCTGCGGCGCGAGATCACGGTGCTGCCAGGCGTGGCGGCGGCGCTGGCGGCGCTCAAGGGCGAGGCGGTCCACGGCCTGCTGACCGGCAATCTCCTGCCGACCGCCAGGATCAAGCTGGAGGCCGCCGGGCTGGAGGGCTGGTTCGACTGGGAGTGCAGCGCCTTCGGCTCGGACCACCATCAGCGCAGCGAGCTGGTGCCGGTCGCCCTGCGCCGCGCCGCCGCCGCCGGCTTCCCCTTCGCGCCGGAGCAGACCGTCGTCATCGGCGACACTGCCAACGACATTGCCTGCGCCCGGGCTGGCGGGGCGCGGGCCGTGGCGGTCGCCACCGGCCATGTCGGGCGGGACGCGCTGGCCGAGTGCGCCCCCGACGCGCTGCTTGACGATCTCTCCGACGTGGCGGCGGTGCGGGACGCCCTGTTCGGCTAGCGGCGCAGGTTGGGGATCCAGGCCTGGAACGCCGGCGCCAGCAGCGTCAGCCGGGCGTCCAGGCTGGCCCAAAGCTGGCGCGGATCGTTGGTTGCGAGCTCGATCCGCCCGCGCAGCGGCCCCAGGCGCCAGGGCGCATAGCCCGCGCCGCGCAGCGTCGCCGTAATCACCGCCTGCCCCCCGGGCGGAATCTCCAGCTCATCTTCAGGATCAATTTCCAGCCAGATCGGCGCCGGCGGCTGCTTGAGCAGCGTCCAGGTGCGGGCGGGCAGCGCCTGCGACATGGCGTGGCAGGCGATCGACTGGCCGCCGCTGTCGGCGGGAATGGCGCCGACAGCCCAGCGCTGGGGCAGCGCGCCCATCTGGCCGTAGCGGAACTGCACCTCGCCCGACGAGCGGGCGATGATCTGGAAGGTGAAGGTCGGCTCGTCGGGCCGCAGCGGCTGGCTGCTGAACATCGGGACGCGCTCGTAGCTGACCACGAAGGTGTCGGCGTTGACCTGGCCGGCCCGGATGCTGCCGCCGCGCGAGGGGTCGAGGTCGGCCCAGAAGGCGGCGAAGCTGTCATCCGGCAGATTGAACGTGGGCAGGCAGCCGGCGCCCGACACGGCGTTGAGCGGCTCGCTGGCGCTGACCCAGCCGTTGGAGCTGACATACCACTCGCTGACGAAGCCGTTGCCGGCGGGGATGCTGAAGCCCAGGTCCAGCGTGTCGGTGTAGACCTGGTCGTCGCCGAGCGGCAGCGGCGGGAAGGCGCTCAGATCGTAGA
Source organism: Herpetosiphonaceae bacterium (assembly GCA_036406115.1). GTDB lineage: Bacteria > Chloroflexota > Chloroflexia > Chloroflexales > Herpetosiphonaceae > DASWWB01. Next base: position 784 of record DASWWB010000122.1, on the reverse strand, counting down.
GCGGCCCGGTCGGGCCGCCGGCCAGGCTGTCGGCCACGCTCCAGTCGAGCCGGGGCACGACGGCCCGCAGCGTCAGCTCCTGGCTGCCCTGGTTGGCTACGCCGATCAGCACATCGCGCCGCTGACCGGGCGAGAGCGTGGCGCTCAGCGGCGGGGCGGTCAGCGCCAGGTGCGGGATGTCCGGCGTGATCGTCAGGACGCGGGTTGGCTGCTGCGGCACGGCCAGCGCCGTGAGCAGCGGCAGGTAGCCGGCGGCCGAGGCCGTCAGCGGATAGGCGCCGAAGGGCAGCGTGGCGCTGTAGGCGCCGCTGAGCGTGGTTTGGATCAGCGGGCCGCCGCCGAACTGGAGCCGGCCGTAGACGCCGTTGCCCGACCAGCGGTCCACCAGCCGGCCCTGGACGTGGGTGGTGTTGGCGGACGGCGTGACATCGAAGATCACCGGGTAGGTGTCCTGGCCGCCGGGGCGCTGGACCACCAAGCGGGCGGTGTAGCGGCCCGGCCCCGGCACCTGGCGCGCATCGAGCGTGAGCTGGAGCGCCGCCGGGGCGCCGGCGGGGAACGCGACGCTGGTCGGCGCCTCCAGCCAGGGCACGTCGACCCGCGCCGCCCGCACCGCCCGCCAGGCGTCGAGCCGGCCCCAGCCGTAGACATTGTTGGGCCTGGCCCCGGGCAGGTCGCCGCACTCGGTCGAGTAGGCCGGCTCGCCGGTCTCGGTCAGCAGCCGCTGGGTGGCCGCCAGATCGCCGATCAGATTGGGATTGGAGGACCAGAGCAGCGCGATCGT
>DASWWB010000121.1:0-1856 GCA_036406115.1 Herpetosiphonaceae bacterium | reverse complement strand
AGTGCGCCAAGTAGGGCTTTGGGCCAGACAAAGAAACGGGCGGCGCCATCCGGAGCGATGGCGCCGCCCGTTTTGCGCGGCCTAGGGATAGATGCCGCGGATGGCGCCGGCTTGGACGACCCGGTCGACCGCCAGCAGGTAGGCGGCGGCCCGCAGCTCGATGTGGCGCTGCTCGGCGATCTGGGAGACCTCCTTGAAGGCGCGGGTCATCGTCTGCTCAAGCTCGTTGCTGACCTCGCGCTCGGTCCAGAAGAACTCCTGCAAGCCCTGGACCCACTCGAAGTAGGAGACGATAATGCCGCCGGCGTTGGCCAGGATGTCCGGCACCACCGTCACCTGTTTCCTGGCGAGGATCGAGTCGGCGGTCGGCGTGATCGGGCCGTTGGCCAGCTCGGCGACGATCTTGGCCTGGACCCGGCCCGCGTTGGCGCCGGTGATGTCGTTTTGGCCGGCGGCCAGCACCAGGATATCGCAGGGCAGCTCGACCAGCTGGGCCGTCGTGATCGCGCGCGACTCGGGGAAGCCGGCCACGGCGTCGTGGGCGGCTTTGTAGTCGTTGAACGCCTGCGGGTCGATCCCGCCCTCGACGACAATTCCGCCGTCGTCATCGCTGGCGGCGATGAGCTGGCAGCCCATCTCGTGGAGGAACTGGGCGACGAGCCGGCCGGTGTTGCCGGAGCCCTGGATCGCCACTTTGGCGCCTTCCAGCTTGATGCCGCGCTGGAGGGCCGCCTGCTGGATCGTGTAGCACACGCCGCGGGCGGTGGCCTCGCCGCGGCCGTGCGAGCCGCCGATCTGGACCGGCTTGCCGGTGGCGATCGAGGGGACGGTGTAGCCGTGCTGCATCGAATAGGTGTCCATCACCCAGGCCATGGTTTGGGGCGTGGTGTTGAGATCGGGCATGATCACATCTTTTTCCGCGCCCAGCAGCGGCGTGATCTCGGTCGTGTAGCGGCGGGTGGCGCGCTCAAGCTCGGAGTTGGACATCGCCTTGGGATCGCAGACAATCCCGCCCTTGGCGCCGCCGTAGGGGATTTGGACGATGGCGCAGCTCCAGGTCATCCACATCGCCAGGGCGCGCATCTCGTCGAGCGAGCTTTGCGGGTGGTAGCGCAGGCCGCCGAGGGTCGGGCCGCGCGAGGTGTTGTGATGGACGCGGAAGCCCGTCAGGGTTTTGACGCGGCCGTTATCCAGCTTGATCGGGAAATTGACGATCAGCTCGCGCTTGGGGACGCGCAGCACATCGCGCTCGTCGGGATCGAGGCCGAGCAGCTCGGCGGCGATGTCGAACTGCTGCTGGGCTGTGGCGAACGTTGTTTCCATGGGACCTCCTCAGCATTGAGTGGCGAGGCTGCGACGCCTCAGGGCGACGGACGGACGGCGAACGGGAAGACGCGGACGGAGTGCCAGGCGGCGCCGAAGCGCTCCTCGAACAGGACGAGGCCCTCGGCGGTCCAGGCGCCGGGCGCGAACCCGGCGCAGACGCTGGCGTGCGCTTCGCGCAGCGAGCGCTGGCGGCGGAGCTTGGCGAGCGTGATGCCGGGCCAGCAGCGGCGCCGGGCGATTCGCAGCGGCGGATGCTCCAGCGCCGCCAGCTGGTCGCGCAGAAGGGCGAGCTGGCGGCTGCCGGCGCCGATCTGGCAGATCAGGCGGTGCTCGTCCTCGTGGAGGCCGACGCCGGCGAGTTCGATCTCGAAGGCCGGGAACGCCGCGCATAGCGCCGCCAGCCGCTGCTCGATCCGCTCGCGGTGGAGCGAGCGCGAGGCGGCGACCAGCAAAATGTGCGGCGGCAAATCAACATAATAGGCGGGATCATACAGCCGGCGCCAGCGATTCAGCTCCTGGCAGATCTCGGC
>DASWWB010000120.1:0-11195 GCA_036406115.1 Herpetosiphonaceae bacterium | reverse complement strand
GGCCGCGGCCGGCGGCCTTCGCCTGGTAGAGCGCGGCGTCGGCGGCGGCGATCAGGCCCTCCGCCGACGGAAAGCCCGGGCCGACCACCGCCACGCCGATGCTGGTCGTGCAGGAGACGCGGGCGCCGCCGAGCAGAAACGGCGGCAGGAGCGCCTGGTGGAACGCCGCCGCCCGCGCCTCGGCCTCCGCCGCCCCCGCCACGCCGATCAGCACCGCCACGAACTCATCGCCGCCGAAGCGGGCCACGCTGTCGCCCGGTCGCAAACCTTCCCGCAGCCGCTCCGCCAGCTCGCGCAGCAGCTGATCGCCCGTCAGATGGCCGAGCGTGTCGTTGATCCGCTTGAAATGATCGAGATCGAAAAACAGCAGGCTGAGCGGGGCGCCGGACTCCAGCGCCTCGCCCAGCTCGGCGGTCAGGCCGGCGCGATTCGGCAGCCCGGTCAGCCCGTCGCGCAGCGCGTCGCGGCGAAGCGTCTCCTCGGTGGCTTTGCGCTGGGTGATGTCGCTGTAGACGTCGATCCACACCTCGCCGTAGGCAGGATGGGCGAATTGCGAGCGCCGCACTTGCGCCCAGAACTCTGAGCCGTCGCTCCGGCGCAGCGCCGCCTCGAACCAGACTTCCACGCCGTGCGCCGACAGGGGGACCGCCGAGGTGCCGTAGAAACGGGCGAGCTGCTGGCCGGTGAGGGTGGTCGGCGCCATGCCCAGCAGCGTCTCGCAGGCGGGGTTGGCGTAGATGATGGCGCCGCCGTCGGCCTGCGTCAGGCTGACGCCCTCGCCCATCAGGTGCAGCAGCAGGCTGTGCATCTGCAAGTCGCCCAGCGTCTGGCGGTGCTCGCCGACCTCGCGCTCAAGCGCGGCGTTGGCGTCCGCCAGCTCCCGCTGATAGGCTTTCGCCTGGCGCGCCGACTCGATCAGGCCCAGGATTTTGGGCAGCAGGGGCGGCAGGGCAAGCGCGGTGAGGAGCGAGATCACGGCGGTGGCGACCGCCACGGCGCTAGCCAGCGCCCCGAGCCGCCACCAAATCGTCAGCACAGCCATCAGATGGGTCATGCCGCAGGCGACGATAAAGGCGCTGAAGGCCAGGAACATGCCATGGAACGGAATATCCGCCCGCGTCCGGTAGACGACATAGGCCAGCGAGCCCGCGATCAGCACATACGAGAGCGCGGTCAAGCCGTCGGCCCCGACCACCAGCCAGCCAAGCGCCGCCGAGGGCGCCGCGCCATGCACATGGCCGTGTCCCGCCGCCGGTGCGCCGCCTGGCAGCCACTCGCTCAGGCGCAGCGCGATATCGACGGTCAGCGCCGCCAACGCCAATCCGATCAGCCAGCTTGGCGCCGCAGCCACCCGCCGCAACCAGCCCTCCCGCGCCGCCGAAGATTCACCCGCCATAGCGCCTCCCGATCGATACGCCCGCCCGCTTCATCGCGAGAACCATGGTACTAGGCGGACCTATCCGGTTGGTTTACGAGTGGTGATCGTATCGCTCGGGCTGGCGGCGCCTCAGCCGCGCCGGGCGACGAAGATCATCAGCCTGCTGGCGTCGGTCAGCGGGCCGCGCTCCCAACCGCCGTAGAGCTGCTCGACGACAAAGCCGGCGCGCTCCAGCGACCCGGCCAGCTCCTCCCGGCTGCGGAAGCGCAGCTCCTCGCCGGCGGTCACCAGCTCGCCGCTCGCCTCGAAGCGATTGTAGCCGCGCAGCCGCACCAAGCCGGGGACCGCGTCGACCACCTCCAGCCAGGTGGTCACCGGGCCGGCCGGCGTGTCGAGGCTGGCGGCCGTCGCCGCCGGCGTCCAGCGCTCCCAGGCCCGGTCGGCGGGATTGCGGCTCTCGAAAGCCAGCAGGCCGTCCGGCCGCAGCGCGCCATGGAGCCCGGCCAGGGTCGCGGCCCAGGCTTCATCGTCGAGGAACACCTGGGCCACGTTGCCGGTCATCAGCGCCAGATCGGCCTCGAACGCCGCCAGCGACCTGGCGTCGCCTTCGATCCAGCGCACCAGCTCGGCGCCGGGCTTGGCGCGGGCGACCGCCAGCATCGCGGGCGAGGGATCGACGCCGATCACCTGGCAGCCGGCCAGCGCCAGCTCGCAGGTCAGCAAGCCCGTGCCGCAGCCCAGATCGACGATCGTCCGCGCTCCCGCATCCGCCGCGAGCCCCCGGTAAAAATCGGTGTCGGCGCCGCGCCCGTTCTCCAAATCGTACAGCGCCACCAGGCGCGGATCGACGTAGTGCCCCGCCAAAGCCATCGCGAATCCCTCCCTGAATCACAAAATATCCGGCGTGGCGCCGCGCCTGTGCCGCATCATGGACGGGTGGCAGAATTCTAGGCGCCAAAAACCACCAGCCGCCCGGAGAAACTGGGCGGCTGGTGGGAGAGAAGAGAGAGGAGAAGGTTTGATTGAAAGTATAGAGCAGCCTCAGGCCCTTGTCAAGGAAGGGCACAGGCTAGAGCGCGATGCGGCGCGGGCGGATGCGGGCCTTTTCGGCGCGGATGATCGACTGGATGATGCCGGCGGCCTCGTCGAGCCGCGACTCGGGATTGAGCACCACATAGTCGAACTCATCGACGCGGCTCATCTCCTCCTCGACCAGCGCCAGCCGCTGCTCCAGGGCCTCGGGCGACTCGGTGCGGCGCAGGCGCAGCCGGTGCTCCAGCTCGGCCCGGCTCGGCGGCGCCAGGAAAATCAGCAGGGCGTCCGGGGCCAGCCGCTTGATCGTCGCCGCGCCCTGCACGTCGATCCGCATGATCACATCCTTGCCGCTGTGCAGCGCGTCCCGGATCTGGGATTTGGGGATGCCCTTGTACTCGCCATAGACCACCGCATGCTCCAGCAGCTCGTCCTCGGCGATCATCTCCTCGAAGGACTCCTTGCTGACGAAATTGTAGTCGAAACCCTCGATCTCGCCCGGCCGCTGGGCGCGGCTGGTGGTCGTCACCACGAAATGGAAGGGGAACCCCAGCTCGCGCATGCGCATCAGCACGGTGTCTTTCCCGACCCCCGACGGCCCCGAGATCACCACCAGCATCGGCACTGCCGGCTGATTGGCCAGGATCGGGTTAAGCTCTCTGCGGTTCACCTCGGTTACCTCCTGGGATTGACGATTATCGCTCATGTAGGCTACGATTCCCGTCGATGATCGAATGATGCGAGGATCGCTGATGTATATTGACGCGCTTGTTGTCGGCGCCGTGGTCGCTGAGTGGCAGGCCAGCCTGGTTGGCGGCCGCATCCAGCAGGTGGTGATGCCCACCGCCGAAAGCATCGGCCTGGAAGTCTACGCCCATGGCCAGCGCCAGCATGTGTTGCTCTCGGCCCACCCGGCCCACGCCCGGCTGCACCTGGTGCCGAGCCGGCTGACCCGCAGCACGGCCACTGAGTCGCCGCTGTTTCTGCTGCTGCGCAAATACGTGCGCGGCGGCCGGATCACCAGAATCGAATGCCCGCCGCTGGAGCGGGTCGTCGCTTTTAGTATAACCAAGATGCCCGCGCCCCGCAACCAAGCCGCCGAGGGCGAGGAAAACGACGGCGAGCAGGACGAGCCGCTGCTGGAGCCGCTGCACAGCGAGCTGATCGTGGAGATTATCGGCCGCTCCTCCAATATTGTCTTGGTCGACGATGACAATCTGATCCTCGACAGCGTGCGCCGCTACACCACCGGCCGCTCCCAGCGCCCGATCATGCCGCGCCACATCTACGAGGCGCCCCACGGCCAGGACAAGCGCGACCCGCGCCAGGCCACCGCCCAGGGCATCGCCGGCCTGGAGGGGCCCACATTGGCCAAGGCGCTGGTCGAGACCTATCGCGGCGTCTCGCCCCAGACCGGCCGCGAGGTGGCCTTCCGCGCCGCCGGCGACGCCAACGCGCCCCTCAGTCCGGAGCTGGACGCCGAAGCCGCCGCCGCCGCGCTGCGCCTGCTCGCCGGCGGCGACGAGCGGCGCCCCTGCCTGGCCCGCGACGAGGACGGCCGGCCGCTGGCCGTCGCGCCGTTCTGGCTCAACCAGTTCGCCCGGGTCGAGGAGCAGCCCTCGGTCAACGCCGCGCTGGCCGCCGCCTGGGCCGAGATCGAGCAGGTCACCTCCCACGCCCAGACCCGCGACGCGCTGCTGGCCCAGGTCCGCGAGCTAGGCCGCCGCGCCGCCACCAAGGTCGATCAGCTGCGGACCCAGCTGGCCCGCGCCGAGCAGCTGGAGCGGCTGCGCTGGGAGGGCGAGATGATTTTCGCCTATCTCCACGCCTGGCAGCCCGGCCAGCGCGAGCTCGCGGTCGAGGATCAGGTCATCCCGCTCGACCCCAAGCTGACCGGCGTCGAGAACGCCCAGCGCCGCTTCCGCGAGTACGACAAGGCCAAGGGCGCGCTGGAGGGCGTGCCCGAGCTGCTGGCCGGCGCCGAGGCCCAGGCCGCCTATCTCGGCGAGACCGCCTCGCTGCTGGGCCTGGCCGAGGGCTTCGAGGAGATCGCCCAGTTCGAGCGCGAGCTGATGGAGCAGGGGCTGATCAAAACGCCCCAGCGCAAAGGCAAGGCCAAAAACACGTCGGCGGCCCGCAAAGGGCCGCTCAAGGTGGTGTCGCCGGACGGGTGGACGATTTATGTCGGCCGCAGCGCGACCCAGAACGACGAGGTGACGTTCAAGATCGCCCAGCCCGGCGATTATTGGCTCCACGCCCGCCAGCGCCCCGGCGGCCATGTGATCGTGCGCATGCAGGCTGACGAGCTGCCGCCGGCGACCCTGGAGCGGGCAGCCCAGCTGGCCGCCTACTACTCGACCGGCCGCCAGGATCAGGCCGTCGAGGTCGATCTGGCCCGGCGCAAGATCGTGCGCCGGATCAAGGGCGGCCCGCCCGGCCTCGTCAGCTACGAGCCTGAGCTGACGGTGCGCGTGGCGCCCCGCGGCGCCTAGCGGCTACTCGTCCGGCTCCAGGTAGAAGCTCAGCGGAAAGCCGGCGTCGCGGGCCAGGCTTTGGGCCGAGTAGACCCGCTCGCTGGCCTCCTCGAAGGGCAGGACGGTCACCAGCGCCCGGCCGTTGTTGTGGGCGGTCAGCATGATCGTGATCGCCCTGGCCGGCGGGATATCAAAAACCGAGTTGAGAATCAGGACAACCACTTCCGTCGGGGTGATATCATCGTTTTGCAGAATCACCCGGTAGGGCTTTTCCAGCTCTTCCTGGCCAAGGACAACGTATTCGGTGTCGGTCGTGGTGGCGGTTTCAGGGTCCAGCACCTGGACATCGCGCGGCATCGACATGGTCTTCCACCTAGGCTAGTTTTCGATCCATGATAGCACGGGTTTGGCTCCCGCAGCCGCCTGATCGAGGAATGAATCCGATGCGCCTCACGCCGGAACTGTTGCTGTCCGCCTACGCCCAAGGCGTCTTCCCCATGGACGACGACGGCACGATCTACTGGTACGATCCCGACCCGCGGGCGGTCATCCCGCTTGACGAGCGCTTCCACGTCCCCAAATCGCTGGCCCGGACCATCCGCAAGGGTCGATTCGAGATCCGGGTCGACACGGCCTTCCGCGCCACCATGCAGGCCTGCGCCGCCGCCGCCCCCGGCCGCACGACGACCTGGATCAGCGATGAGCTGATCGACGTGTACACGCAATTGCATGTCCTGGGCTTCGCCCACAGCGTCGAGACCTGGCTGGACGGCGAGATGGTCGGCGGGCTGTACGGCGTGGCTCTGCGCGGCCTGTTCGCCGGCGAGAGCATGTGGAGCCGCGCCACCGACGCCAGCAAAGCGGCGCTGGTGGCGCTGGTCGAGCGGCTGCGCGCCCGCGGCTTCCTCCTGCTGGACACCCAGTTCACCACGCCGCACCTGGAGCGCTTCGGCGCCCACGAGATCCCGCGCCGGGCCTATCAGCTGCTGCTGCGCAAGGCCCTGGCTGTCGACCCGGGCTTCTAGGCCTCCTCGGGATCGGCGGCGCAGCGGAACCCCAGCTCGAAATCGGCGTCGCCGGCGGCGCAGACGTTGCGGTTGGCGGCGCGCAGCACCTCGGGCGAGCAGGTCCACGAGCCGCCCCTGGTGACCCGCAGCCCGCCGACCTCGGGATCCTCGCGGCCGTCGTCGGGCGAGTAGGGGTACTTGCGGTAGGCCGAGGCCGTCCACTCCCAGACATTGCCGGACAGCTCGGCGACCCCGCTCGGGCTGTCGCCGGCAGGAATGTAGGCGCCCGCCGGCACCGTGCCGCCGGCGCCGCCGTCGCGGGAGTTGGCGCAGTTGGCGTCCCAGTCGTCGCCCCAGGGGTAGCGCAGCGAGCGCTGCTCGCCGGGATGCCAGGCGGCCGCCTTCTCCCACTCCGCCTCCGAGGGCAGCCGCTTGCCGGCCCACTCGGCGTAGGCCCGGGCGTCATCAAGCGTTACGTCAACCACCGGATGATCCTCGATGCCGAGCGGCGGGGCCGGGCCGCGCCAGTAGGCCGGCGGCTCGTAGCGCGCGGCCTGGACGAAACGGGCGTACTCGGCGCAGGTGACGGGCAGACGGTCGATCAGGAACTCGGGCAGCTCGACCCAGTGGACCGGCTGCTCGTTGGCGTTCGCCTCATCGGAGCCCATCAGGAAGCGGCCGGCGGGAATGCTGATCATCTCGCGGCTGTCGCCGGGCCAGATCAGCCCCCCGGGAGCCTGCTCGGCACGCGGCACGGTCGTGATCGGCGTGCTGAGCGAGCGGCGCTGATTGCCGCCGGAGAGCGGCTGGCTGGCGCGCGGGCCGGGCCGCACCGGCGGCGGCGTCATGAAGCGGGGCTCGGAGACCGGGATCGTGGCGGGCGCTGCGACAGCCGGCGCCTGCTCATCCAGCAGCTTCTCGAACACGCCGCGCAGGGCGTTGGCCGAGGGCGGCCGCTGCTCCTGCTCCATCGCCATGGCCCGGCTGAGCGCCCGCACCAGCAGCGGCGGCAGGTCGGAGCGCGCCTCCTCCAGCGGCGGCAGCGGCACGCCCCGCAGGCGGGTAATCGCCTCCGGCGGCTGGCGGCCGGACAGCAGATGGTAGAGCGTGGCGCCCAGGGCGTAGAGGTCCGACTGGACCGACGTGCCCTCGCCCAGGTATTGCTCGACCGGCGAGTAGCCGCCCGAGTAGGCCTGGGCCGCGCGGGTGGTGGCGTTGCCCGGCTTCTGGACCTTGGCGATGCCCAGATCGATCACCATCAGCTCGCCCTCGGGGGTCAGGCGCAGGTTGGCGGGCTTGATGTCGCGGTGGATGATCGGCGGGTCCTGGCCATGGAGATAGCCCAGCACATCGCAGACAATCACCCCCCACTCCACGACCTTGCGCCAGGGCAGCAGGGTCGTCGCCTCGCTCATCAGCCGCTCCAGGTCCTTGCCCGGCACGTACTCCATCACCAGGAACTGCGAGCCGCCGGGCTCGGTGAAATAATCGGTGACCTTGGTGAGGTGGGTGTGCTTGAGCCGGGCCAGCAGCTGGGCCTCGGCGATAAATTGATCGTGGGCCGAGCGGTCGAACTCGCTGTTCTCCTTGATCGCGCAGGGCGTGCGCAGCCGCAGGTCGATCGCGCCGTAGACCACGCTGAATCCGCCCTCGCCCAGCAGATTCATGACCTTGTAGCGCTCCTCGAGGATCGTGCCGCGCCGCAGCGAGCCGGACGGATCGCGGGGGAGCCCCGCCGCAGCCGCCTGGACCGACGTGCCGCAGGACGAGCAGAAGCGCGCCCCTGGCGTCAGCGCCGCGCCGCATTGGAGGCAGGCTTGAGTGTTCATCATAGTCCTCTATCTTGCTTGCCGCGAGATGGTTTCCCGGCTCTATTGTACACTGTTTCGCGCCCCCTAGGCCCGCGCCAGCCCCTCGGCGACCAGCAGCAGCCCCATGCCGATCAGCAAGACGCTGCTGCCCTTCAGCGCCATGCCGTAGGCCCGGCCTTGGAGCAGACCGCGCGAGCGATGGACCAGCGTCGCCAGCCCGCCCTTGATCCCCACCAGCAGCAGATAGAAGGCCAGCAGGAACAGCGCCGGCCACAAGACCCCGCCGCGCTGCCAGCCCTCGATGACGCGCGGCGCGCCGACCGTGAACCAGAAAATCCACGGGTGCGGATTGAGCCAGTTGGTGAAGACCGCCCGCAGCAGGCTGCCGGAGCCGGCCGCCCCGGGCTCGGGCGGCGCCGCCCGCAGCCCCTCGACGCCCATCCAGACCACGAACAGCCCGCCGCCGATGCTCAGCGCCGTCACCGCCCAGCCCGGCAGCAGGCCGACCAGGAACAGCGCCGCCAGCACGACCGGCAGATCGGCGATCAGCGGCGCCATCGCCACCAGCCAGCCGGCGCGCCAGCCGCGGGCCAGCGTCTCGCGCAGCAGCAGCGCCAGCGTCGGGCCGGGGCTGATCCCGGCCGAGAAGCCCAGCACCAGCCCGGCGGAAAGAAATTCAAACATAGCGGCTCCTTGCGCATCAGGCCGATTGGAGATTATAGGCGATCGCCGAAACCAAGCCGCAGGCGTCGCAGCGGAATTCGAAGCCATGCCAGGGCTCGCCGAGCAGCCAGGCGCCGCAGCAGCCCGGGCACCGCAGCTGGCGCTCGGCGGCCTGGCTGCGGCCGCTCTGGCGCAGCAGCCGGTAGTAAACGGGAACGCCGGCCAGCCCGGCCAGCCGCGCGCAAATCTCACGGCCCTGCCGCGAGAGCGGGCTCCCGGCGTCGCCAAGCTGGCGCATGGCGGCCCGCTCCAGCACCCGGCAGCCCATCTGCAATGAGTCGCAGTCCTGGAAATCGCCCATCCAGCGGATGATATCGTAGTATTCGCCGTGGTAGGTCGACGGCAGCCGGTAGAGCGGCACGGGATCGAAGCAATCGCCGCAGCGAATCGGCGACTCAAGCGAGCGATAATCGGTGAAGAGCACATACGAGCCCGGCCGGGGGCAGGCGCACGGCTCGGCGCTGCCGGGATCAGGGCCGAGGATCCGGATCGCCGGCGCGCCAAGCGGCGCCGCATCGAGATAGAGCCGGACATACTGGTTGTGGTGCTGCGGATCGAGCGCATCGGGCGCCAGCAGCAGGACCGTGGCCGTCGCCCAGCCGGCGCCCCTGGCGATCGGATGCTCGCGGCCGCAGATCTGGCCGTTCTGGCGCAGCGCGTGGAGCAGGTCCTTGGCCGCCGTGGCGACCGCCTCGTCGCTGGCATCGCCGACCCAAGCGTAGCGCAGCTCAGCGACGTGCATCGTTACTGGTCGCCGTCAAGCTCGCGCAGGCGCTCCTCCGCTTGCTGGCGCCAGCGGTCCTCGGCCGGCGCCTGGCTGACGACCGCGCCGTAGGAGGCGCGGGCGTCGCCGGGCAGATTGCTCTCCTGCTGAGTCAGGCCGAGGAAATACAGCGCCTCGGTATAGCCCTTGTTCAGCTCGATCGCCAGCTGGAAACTCTTGATCGCGTCACCGGGGCGGTTCTGGGCGCGATAGGCCCGGCCCAGCCAGTAGAGCGCCTGGCCGTTCTTGGCGTCGCGGCGGACCGAGTCTTCCAGCGCGGCGGTGGCGCCGGCGACATCGTTGAGCGAGAGCTGGAGCTTGCCCTGGAGATAGGGCGCGGTCGCCAGGCGCTGGTCGGCGGCGGCGGCCTGGGCGTAGTCGCTGAGGGCGGCCTGGGTCAGGCCCTGGCGCTCGTTGACGATCCCGCGCTCCAGGAGGGCGGCGGCGTAGGTGGGGCGGCGGGCGAGCGCCTCGTTGAGCAGCCGTCGCGCCTCGGCGTCGTAGCGCTGGGCCTCGGCGGGATCGACGCCGTACAGGTTCTCGGCGATCCGCGAGTGGGCGCGGCCGGAGCCGTAGTAGGCCATGACATTATTGGGATCGGCTTGGAGCACCAGATCGAACTCATCAAGCGCCCGCTCGTTGAAGCCCTGCTCGATCAGCGCCTGGCCCATCCAGAAGTGGGCGTTGGTGTCGTCGGGGTCGCGCGCCAGGGCCTGGTTGTAGTAGCCGATCGCGCTCTGCCAATCAAACTGGCTGGCGGCGGTGCGGCCCAGGCCGACATAGGCGGCGGCCTCGTCGGGATTGTCGTCGAGCACCTGGTTGAAGGCCTGGGTGGCCTCCTCCCAGCGCCCCTCGCGGCGGAAACTCTCGCCGATGCCGAGCTGGGCGGCGGGATAGGGGCCGTCGGCCTTGCGGGCGATGGCGGCGCGCTCGCGCTCGCGGGCCATCTCGAAGCGGCCCAGCTCCAGATAGGCCTGGCCCAGGGCGTGCTGGGCCTCGGGCACGTTGGGATTGAGCGCGATCGAGCGCTCCAGCGCTGTCGCGGCCTCCTCGTACTGGCCCATCTCCAGGAACTCCTGGCCCAGGTCCTCGAAGTTGCGGGCGTCGTTGCCGCCGGCCTCGATCGCGCGACGGTAGGATTCAATCGCCAGATCCGAGCGGTTCATCACCCTGCCGTAAAGCTGGCCGAGCGCCAGATGGGCCTCCATGTAGTCGGGATTGGCGCGGATGGCAGCCTGATACGCCTGCTCAGCCTCCGGGAATTTGCCCTGGCTCTGAAGCAGCCGGCCCAGCTGATAGGCGGCGACCGCGTTGCCGCCGTCGAGATCGAGGCTGCGGCGCAGGACCTCCTCGGCGCTGTCGAGGCGCTGGGCCTGCTCATAGACCAGCGCCAGCTCGACCAGCGCCGGGCCGTGGCTGGCATTGGCAAGCGGCAGCAGGGTCTGCTCGGCCTCGGGCAGCAGATTGAGCCGGCGCTGCGCCCGGCCCAGCGAGAGGGCCGCCGCGTCGTCCGCCGGGCGGCGGGCGTGGAGCCACTCAAGATGGGGCAGGGCCGCCGCCCACTGCTCCGCGGCCAGCTCGACCCGGGCCATCAGGTAGTGGGCCGGCGTGTAGTTGGGATCGAGCGCCAGGGCCTTGGCCAGCGCCTCGCGCACCTGGGCGTCGCGCTCGGGCGACGCGCGCTCGGACTCCCAGCGCACGATCGCGGCGCCGTACCAGCCCTCGGGCCGCTCGGGCGCCAGCTCGCTGGCCCGGACATACTGCTCGAGCGCAAGGTTGGGCTGGCCGATCAGGCGGTTGACCCTGCCGAACAGCACCCGCGAGCCATAATCGCCCTCGAACTGGCGCGTGTAGGCGGCCAGCTTCTGCTGGGCCTGCTCCAGCGGCGTGTCCTCGCCGAACAGCCCGTCCCACAGCCGCTTGAGGCCGCCGGGCTGATTGCGGCTGGCGGCCAGCCCTTCCTCCGTCAGCGCCACCGCCTGCCAGAAGCGGGCGTCGGCGAGCGCG
>DASWWB010000119.1:0-6772 GCA_036406115.1 Herpetosiphonaceae bacterium | reverse complement strand
GGGAACTGCTTGACGATCGCGGCGGCCAGCGGATCGGCGATCATGCTCATATGGGAGCCGGCCATCCGCAGGGCGGCGTAGGCTTTGGTCTGGTCGCCAGCGGCCTGGGCGTCAACGACATCCTTGAGCGTCAGCACGTGGGTCTTGACCAGATCGGCGACCGTATCCTTGGGCAGGTTGGGATTGGCCGAGCTCAGGAAGGCGCCGAAATCCTCGGTGTACTGGACCAGATCGGCCACAGCTTTGTCCTGGCCGGCCTTGTCCTTGGCGGCGCTCGCCTTGGTGTAGTCGACGAAGAAGCCGATATGCTTGCGCCACAGCGGCAGGAAGGCATTTTCGGCGTCGGCGCCGTAGACCGAGCCAATCGCTTTGGAGATATCGACCGAGTTGTTGTCAAGGGCGGCGGCGGCGGCCTCGAACTCAGGGGTGCGGCCGCCGAGCGCGGCGTTGGTGGCGCTGGCGGCCAGGTACGCGTGCTCCTTCAGGGCCACGTTCAGCGTCTTGCGCAGCTGGGCGTCGGCGCCGTCGGGGTTGCCGGCGAACTTATCGGGGAACTGCTTGACGATCGCGCCGGAGAGCGGGGCGGCGATCATGTCCATGTGGCTGTAGGCCATGCGCAGGGCGGCGAAAGCCTTGGTCTGGTCGCCGGCGGCCTGGGCGTCAACGACATCCTTGAGCGTCAGCACGTGGGTCTTGACCAGCTCGGCGACCGCATCCTTGGGCAGGTTGGGATTGGCCGAGTTCAGGAAGGCGCCGAAATCCTCGGTGTACTGGACCAGATCGGCGACGGCTTTGTCCTGGCCGGCTTTGTCCTTGGCGCCGGTGGCTTTGGTATAATCGACAAAGAAGCCGATGTGTTTGCGCCACAGCGGCAGGAAGGCCTTCTCGGCGTCGGCGCCGTAGACAGCGCCGATCGACTTGGAGAGATCGACCGAGTTGCCGTCCAGCGCGGCGGCGGCGGCTTCGAACTCGGGGGTCCGGCCGCCCAAGGCGGCGTTGGTGGCGCTGGCGGCCAGATAGGTGTGCTCGCCAAGCTGTGAGGCGAGGAGCGAGCGCAGATCCGAGCCGTTCAGCTGGGCGGGTTTGGCGGCGGCCGGCATGGCCGAGGCGAGGGCCGCGAAGACCCAGGCCAGGGTCAGCAGCGAGAATACTTTATTGCGCATGGTGCGAATCTCCTGAATAACTGCTTTGGTGAATCTGTAAGATCAATTCATGGCGCGGATGCGCCGCAGCGTGGTCCGGCATCGGATATTCCGATAGGTAACTCCTTCGCTGATCGAGCATCGCTGCAAACATGTCGGCATAGGCTCGGTCATCGCAGGACGGCCGGTCGGGGGCCGCCGATCAGGTTGATTGGATGATTGCAACCAGGGCATCTGAGGTGCCCAATCTTGTATTCGTATGGCGGTTCGATCTGGATGTATGGATTTTGTGGGTTGTTTGCAAATCATTTGTCCAGATAGATCGCCTGGTCTGCCCGTACATTCGTCCGACCGTATCAGAGTGGATGCACAGCAGCTGAGCCCACGCCAGCGGCGGCCCGGTCAGCGTAACGCCCGTTATGTCGCCCCGCATCCAGCGGCGGCGGCGGCGGCGTAGATTGGATGCCACGCTAGAAAGGATGCCGGTGACACTCTCCGAACTCAACGACGAAGGCATGCTCCGACAGGTGGCGCGGCAGGGGCAGGAGCGCAGTGCGCAGGAGAGCGACGCCCGCGACGAGCAAGCCATGGATCGGCTGGCGCGCGGCGATCTCGGCGCCCTCGAAGAGCTGTATCAGCGCTACGCCCGGCCGATCTACTCGCTGGCGATCCGCATCCTGGGCGACGAGCGCGACGCCGAAGAAGTCTTGCAGGATGTGCTGGAGCGGGCCTGGCGCCACGCCCCCAGTTTCGACCGGCAGCGCGGCCGGGTGGCGACCTGGCTGCTAAGCATGGCCCATCATGTGGCCATCGACGTGCTGCGCAAACGCCAGCGCCGGCCCCAGGCGGCAGACAGCGAAAGCGCCGAAAAGGCCACCCGCCTCATCGCCGACCCGGCGCCCGACGCGGCGGAGCAGGCCCTCAGCAACGAGCAGGCCGATCTGATCCGCCAGGCCCTGCGCGAACTACCTGACTCACAAAAACAGGCCATCGAGCTGGCCTATTTCAAAGAACTGAGCCATCTGGAGATCGCCGCGCTGCTCGGCGACCCGCTGGGCACGGTTAAAACCCGGATTCGACGAGGAATGGAACGGCTGAAAGCAGTCTTGCAAGGGACGCGGGCGGGAAATCATGACTAACGACCACGTTGACGATCTGATCGATCTTTACGCCCTTGGCGCGCTGGAACCCGACCAGCATGCTGCCGTCGAGCAGCACCTGGCGCAATGCGCCGCCTGCAGCGCCGAGTTCGCCCGCAGCGCCCAGGTGGTGGATCTGCTGGCCTGGACGCCGCCCCAGCACGATCCGCCGGCCGGCTCCTACCAGCGCCTGATCGAGCGAATCAACAGCAAGGAGGCGCCCCAGCGCCGGCCCGTCGCCGCGCCGGCTGCGGGCTGGGGCGCGCGGGTGCGGGGCTGGCTGTTCGGCTCCGCAGGCCTGCGGCCGGCCCTGGCCATGGCCCTGCTGCTGCTGGCCATCGGCATGGGCGGCTGGAATCTCATCCTGCGGAGCCGCTTGGGCGACAGCGAGGCCCAGGTGGCGGCGCTGCGCCAGGCGGTCGAATCCGGCCAGAGCTTGGCCACGCTGCTGGGCGCGCCCGGCACCGAAGTCGTGCCGCTGGCGGACCAGGATCCTGCCGGCCACAGCGGACGGACCCAGCTGGTGGTCAACCGCCAGCACGGCGCCGCCTACCTCGCCGCCGACGGCCTGGCGCCGCTGCCAGCCGGCCAGGACTACCAGCTGTGGTTCATCACCGACGGCGGCCCGGTCAGCGCCGGCGTGTTCAAGGTCGACGAGCAGGGTCGCGCGGCCTTTATGCTGGCGGGCGCGCCGCTGCCCGCCGACGCCCACGCCGCCGGCATCACTGTCGAGCCGGCCGGCGGCAGCGCCCAGCCGAGCCAGCCTCCGTTCCTCATGGGCAGCTTCTGACGCCGGCGCCTCAGCGCGCCGGCCCCCGCCTGAGCCTGGCGATGATCGCCAGGCTGTTCCTGTTAACCAAAGATCAGCCGAACCCGCCAAGCGCGGGAGGCGCCGGGCTACGGCCGCAAAAACTCGTCGATCAGTTTGCGGCGCAGGATTTTGCCGATGAACGAGCGCGGCAGGGCGGTGCGGAAAATCACCCGCTGCGGCAGCTTGTAGGTGCTGAGGCGCTTGCGGCAGAAGGCGATCAGCTCGGATTCGCTGGCGGATGAGCCGGGGCGCAGCACGACGAAAGCCGTGATCTCCTCCAGCCCGTCAGGCCCCGGCGTGCCGGCCACCGCGGCGTCCAACACTTGCGGATGCTCGTACAGCACCTCCTCCACATCGCGCGGGTAGACATTGTAGGGGCCGGCCATGATCAGCTCTTTGCGGCGGGCGATGACCTGGAAAAAGCCATGCTCGTCCATCTGGGCGATATCGCCGGTGTGCAGCCAGCCGTCGGCGGTCAGGGCGGCGGCCGTCTCCTCGGGCCGGTTCCAGTAGCCCTCCATCAGCTGCGGGCCGCGCACCAGCAGCTCGCCCTCGCTGCCAGGCGGCAGATCGGCGCCGGTCTCCAAATCGACGATCTTGGCCTCGGTGGAGGGGAACGGCACGCCGATCGTCCCCGAGCGATGGGCGCTGCCGAAGGGGCAGGCGTGGGTCACCGGGCCGGCCTCGGTCAGGCCGTAGCCCTCGACCAGCTTGGCGCGGGTCACCCGCTCGAAGCCCTCCTGGACCTCGATCGGCAGCGGCGCGGCGCCGCTCACGCAGTCGCGCAGCGAGCGCAGGGCGCTGTCATTGCCGCGCGCCAGCTCCGTCAGTTCGGCGTAGAGCGCGGGGATGCCGGGAAAGATCGTCGGCTGATACTCGCGGACCGCCTCGATCAGCTCGCGGGTGTCGAGGCTGGGCAGCAGCACCAGCGCCGCCCCGTCGGCGACCGCCAGGTTCATGCAGCTGGTCAGGCCGTAGGCGTGGGAGAAGGGCAGCGCCGCCAGGATGCGCTCCTGGGCCGGGCGCGGCCGGGGCAGCCAGGCCCGGACCTGGAGCGCGTTGGCGACCAGGGCGCGATGCGAGAGGATGGTGCCCTTGGGCTCGCCGGTCGTGCCGCCCGTGTAGAGGATCGCGGCGCGGCCGGCGGGGTCGAGCTGCGGCAGCGCCGCCGCGCCGCCGGAGTCGCCCGACTCCTCCATCAGATGGCTCCACCAGGTCACGGTGCGGGCCTGCTCCGGCGGCACGAGGTGGCCCTCGCGCTCCTGGCGCGCCCAGGTGAACAGGCGGCGGCGCAGCGGCGGCAGATACTCCTTGAAGTTGGTCAGAATCACCCGCCGCAGCCCCGAGGCGGCGCGGGCGGCGAAGATCGAGGGCGCGAACAAGCTGAGGCCGATCAGCGTCCCGGCCTGCGAGTCATTGATTTGATGGACCAGTTCCTCGCTGGTGAACAGCGGATTGGAGACCACCACCAGCGCGCCGGCGCGCAGCACGCCGTAGAAGCCGATCACGCTCTGGGGCGTGTTGGGCAGCATCAGCACCACCCGCTCGCCCGGCCCGACGCCCTGCCGGACCAGGCCGACGGCGAAGCGCTCGACAGCCTCGTCAAGCTCGCGGTAGCTGATCTCGCGGCCGTAGAACAGCAGCGCCGTGGCGTCCGGCAGGCGGCTGGCGGTCTCGCGCAAGACATCGGGCAGCGCCAGCGGCGGGATGGCGATCTCGGCGGGAACGCCGGGATCATAGGCGGCCAGCCAGGGTTTTGCGGGCTCCATCATCGCTCCTTCAGGCTTCAATATCTTCGATCTGGCCCCGCCAGGAGCGGCGTTTGGCGAGCAGGAAGTCGCCGATGGCCCGATTGGCCGCGGCCGGGCGCTCGCGGTGGGGGAAGTGGCGGGTGTAGCGGATGGTCTGCTGCTGCGACCCGGCGACCGACTCGATCATCCGCTCGACATTCGCCCGGGGCACCAGGATGTCCCACTGGCCGGTCAGGGCGAGGGTCGGCACCGTGATCTGCGGCAGCAGGCCCCAGCCGGTCCAATGGATGAGCGTGCCGGTGACGACGCGCTTGAGCACCAGGGCCGAGGTGGCGTAGCGGGTGGCGAGGAACCAGCGCCGGACCCGCTCCAGCAGCGCCTCGGGGGCGCGCACCGCCATGCGCAGCGCCGGGTGCAGATAGAGCTGGGGCGCCGTCGCCACCAGCACCAGCTTGCTGAGCCGGTGGCCCTGGGTGGCGGCGAAGGTCAGGGCCAGCGGGCCGCCGAACGAGTGGGCCAGCAGGACAAACGGCTCCTCGACCTCCAGCAGCGTCAGCGACTGGGTGAAGTCCCAGAGGAATTCGTCGAGCGAGTAGGCGGCGCCCGGCGGCGCGCCGGACTGGCCGTGGCCGCGCAGGTCGGCGGCGATCACGCGGTGGGTGGCCTTGAAGTGGCGCAGCTGGTGCTCCCACTGGGCCGCCTGGCCGCCAGCGCCGTGGATAAACACCAGCGTGCCCTGGCGCTGGCCCGGCGGCGGCCCGGCGTCGATCACGCTCAGCTGGACCGGAAACGTTCCGGCGACGGTAATGGAGCGGCGGCAGGCGTTCAGATCATCCATGTGGCACCTCGCGGCTGCGGTGGCGGAGCAGGGGCATGATACACGAGGGCGGGGAGGAATGCCAAGGGGTCAGGGATCAGGGGTCAGGCCGGACTTCGAGAGCGCGAGCGCCGCCCATCAGCCACTCCGCCCCGAGGCCGACCTGACCCCTGATCCCTGACCCCTGAATCAGGTACAATGCCCCCATGAACATCATCCAGCGCCTCAAATCCAGCACGCTGCCGCTCTCGGTGCGGCTCGGCCTGACCCTGATGCTGATCACGGCGATCGCGATGGGGGTGGTGACGAGCGGGCTGCTGTTCGGCGTCTCGTGGTACGAGTCGCAGCGGCGGGCCAAGGAGCTGGAGAGCCAGGCTGATTTCTATCAAGCCTTCGCCGCCGAGCTGGTGGCCGACAACGGCGACTTGCAGGCGGCGGCGCCGACGCTGGTCAAGCACTCGGTCAGCGGCGGGGTGGCGGTGCGGGTCTTCGGCACCGCCGGCCAGATTTTCGGCGCGAGCGGCACCGACGGCCTGTTCCCGAGCAGGACCGTGGCGCCGCTGCTCAAATCGAGCGTGCCGCTGCTGCTGCTGTCCGAGGACCCCGACCGCCGCTACAGCGCGCGGCGGATCGAGCGAAACGGCGCGGTGCTGGGCGTGGTCGAGGTCTCGCAGAGCCTCGACGAGGAGCGCCGGCTGTTCAAGCTGCTGGGGCGGGTGGCGGCCCAGGCCACCGGCATCGCCCTGCTGGCGGCGATCGCCGGCGCGGTGATCGTCGCGCGCTGGCTGGGGCGGATGATCGGCGGGCTGCGCAGCGTGGCCGAGCGCATCGCCGGCGGCGACCTGGCGGTGCGGGCGGCGGAGCGCGGCCCCCACGAGATCGCCTCGCTGACCAGGGCGCTCAACGCGATGGCCGACCAGCTGGCAGAGCGGCTGGAGCGCATCCAGTCCCAGGCCGAGGCCCAGCGCCGCTTCTACCGCGATGTCTCCCACGAGCTGCGCACGCCGCTGATGGCCCTGGGCGGCTACCTGGAGAATCTGGAGGACGCGCCGCCCGGCCCCGAGCAGGAGCGGGCGATCGCCGCGCTCCACGGCGAAATGGCGCGGCTGGGC
>DASWWB010000118.1:0-2241 GCA_036406115.1 Herpetosiphonaceae bacterium | reverse complement strand
GTCGAGCCGCCGCAGAATCGCCGCGCTCTCGGCCAGCGCCTCCAGCGCCCGCTCGATCTCGGCGGCGCCGGCCGGCGCCTCGGCCAGCAGGCAGGCCAGCTCCAGCAAGGCGCCGGCCACGCGCTGCGAGCGCTCCAGGCGCCGCGCTATGCTGACGTGGCGCTCCAGCAGCGGCAGCGCCTCGGCATAGCGGCCCTGGAGCTGGAAGATCCGCCCGCGCAGCGCTCCGGCGTAGCCCAGGCCCGACAGATCCTCGAGCCGGGCGAACAGGGCCTCGGCTTCCTCGGCCAGGGCGAGGGCGCCGGCGTAGTCGCCGTGGACAGTCAGGATGCTGGCGGCGTGGCCCACATACCAGGGCATCATGCGCTGGTCGGGCAGCTGGCGGCGCAGGGCGACCATCTCGCCGGCCACCTCGACCGCCCGCTGCGAATCGCCGAGATACAGCCACTCCCAGCAGATCTGGAACAACGTCCAGGCGGCGCCGGCGCCGTGGTCGATCGAGCGGTAAACCGCCAGGCTCTCCTCCCACAGCGCCATGGCCTCGGCGTAGCGCCCCAAATTGTGTAAAGCCTCGCCAAGGCTGTAGAGCGACTGGGCCAGCGCCACCGGATCGCCCAGGCCGCGGCGGATGGCGAGGCTTTCGGCGCAGTAGGTGCGAGCCTGCTCGAAGCGGTTGAGAAAATTGGCGAGCAGCCCGCCGGCCTCCAGCAGCCGGGCGCGGAGCGCCGCCTCGGCAGCGCCCGCGGGATTCGCCGCCAGCGCCGCCTCGATCCAATCGAAGCCCTCGCGCCAGTGGCCGCGCAGCTCCCAGAACAGGCGCAGCGCCGCCGCCAGCCGCGCCGCCGCCGCCGGCTGATCCGCCAGCCCGTGGCCGAGGGCGGCGCGCAGATTATCAAGCTCGCGGGCCAGGGCCCGCAGCATCGGCTCAGACACCGTCTCGGCCAGCTCCGCCGCCGCCGCCTCCGTCGATGCGACGAACCAGGCCAGATGGGCGTCGCGCGCCGCCGGGGCCTCGCCGCTCGCCTCCAGCTGCTCCAGGGCGTACTCGCGGATCGTCTCCAGCATCTGATAGCGAGTCTCGCCGTCGGCCTCCGCCTGGCGGATCAGGCTGTTGTCGGCGAGGGCGCCCAGCCCGTCCAGCACGCTTTCCGGCGCGTCGCCGCCGACCCGCTCGGCAGCCTCCAGCGTCCAGCCGCCGGCGAAGACCGCCAGCCGGGCCAGCAGCCGTTGCTCGTCGGCGCTCAACAGCCGGTAGCCCCAGTCGATCGCGCCGCGCAGGGTTTGCTGGCGGGCCGGCAGGTCGCGCGGGCCGCCGGTCAGCAGCTGGAGTCTGCTGCCCAGCCTGCCGAGCATCACCTCGGGCGTGAACAGCCGCGAGCGGGCGGCGGCCAGCTCGATCGCCAGCGGCAGCCCGTCAAGCCGCTGGCAGATGCCGGCGACCGCCGCCGCATTGGCCTCGCTCAGGGCGAAATCAGGCCGCGCCGCCCGGGCGCGCCTGGCGAACAGCTGCACCGCCGGCGAGCGGGCGATGCGTTCGACGGCCAGCTCGTCGCCCGCCGGCAGGTCCAGCGGCGGCACCGCGAACTCATGCTCGCCGTAGAGCCGCAGCACGGCGCGGCTGCTGACCAGCAGCTTGAGCCGAGGCGCCGCCGCCAGCAGCTCGGCGAGCAGCGGGGCCGCCGCCAGGATCTGCTCGAAGTTATCAAGCACCAGCAGCAGCTCGCGCTCGCGCAGGAAGGATTGGAGCGCCGCGAGCGGGGCGGCGCCGGCGCCCTCCTGCAAGGCCAGCGCCTGGGCGATCGTCGCCGGCACCAGCGCCGGGTCGGTGATCGGCGCCAGCGCGACGAAAAAGACGCCATGCTCGAACTCGTCCAGCAGCTCGGCGCCGAGCTGCATGCTCAGGCGAGTCTTGCCGGTGCCGCCGGGCCCGGTCAGCGTGAGGAGCCGGACATCTTGCTGACGCAGCAGCGCCCCCGCCTCGGCGACCTCGCGCTCGCGGCCGAGCAGGGCGGTCGGCGCCGCCGGCAGGTTGGTCGGCCGGGCGTCGATCGTCAGCAGCGGCGGGAATGCGTCGGGCAGGTCCGGCGCCGCCAGCTGATAGATATGTTCGATCTGGCGCAGGTCCTTGAGCCGGCGGGCGCCCAGGTCGCGCAGATCGGCGCCCGGGAGCGCGCCGGCGGCCAGCGCGCCGCGCAGCAGCTCGGCGCTGGCGGCGGACAGCAATATCTGCCCGCCGTGGCC
>DASWWB010000117.1:0-5948 GCA_036406115.1 Herpetosiphonaceae bacterium | reverse complement strand
GGCGGGGCGGCGGGGGCGCCGCCGCAGGCTGCCAAGATGCTCAGCACGCCGAGCAATGCGATCAGTCGTCTCACAGTGGTTCCTCCAATCACTGGCACGCTTCGTACCGCCTGCATCATACCAGGCCCGGCGGCGGCGGCCGCTAGCCCAGCGCCGCGCGGATGCGCCGGATCAGCCCGATGGTCCAGGCGTCGCGCTCGGCCTCCAGCTCCCAGGCCGCCTCGTCGCCCAGATCAAACCAGCGCGCCTCGGCGATGTCGTAGATGGTCCCGGGCTCCGGCTCGTAGCCCGGCAGCGCCTCCCCGGCCTCGGCGCGGCAGAGATAGGTTTTGTGCAGCTGATAGATGCCGGGGAAGCCCGGCTCCTCGAACAGCAGCCGCTCGACAGTCACCGCCAGGCACGTCTCCTCGCCCATCTCGCGCACAACGCAGGCCTCCTCGCTTTCGCCCTCCTCGCGCCCGCCGCCGGGAATGATCCAATATTCGCCGGCGCCCTCGCGCTCACGATGCTTGAGCAGCAGCACGTGTCCGTCGCGCACGATCGCGCCCTGGTAGCGGATGTCCCTCACGATCCTGTCCTCCTGATCACTCATTCCGGTCGGCGGCGGGCCGCAGATCCTGGGATAGCCAGCCAAGCGCCGCTCCTGATACGTCAACCCCAGCGCAAACACCGCCGCCAGGACCGCCGCAGCCAGCCACGCGGCGCGGCGGGCGCTCCAGCTGCGGAAAGCGGCGATGGCCACCGCCGCCAGCCCGCCCAGGAAAAAGAATACAAACATCGCCGGCATCACATCGAACAGCAAGCCCAGGCTGCGGACGCCGCGGTTGATGCCGATGTCGCAGCGCTCCCACCAGGAGCCGACGACCTGGGCGAACAGGCAGGTCAGCGGGCAGGCCGCCAGCAAGGCCAGCGCCCAGACCGCGCCCAGGCGGCCGCCCTCCTCGTGGTCGGGATTGATCATCGCGCGGCTCCCGTATAATCACGCCAGCAATTCGGAGGAGTATGCGATGACTGACCAGAACCATGCAACCACCCGCGTGCCAGGCGCGCGCATCAGGCTGGCCGCGCCGGGGGACGCCGGGCAGATCGCCGAGATCTACGCCCCGATCGTGCGCGAGACGCCGATCTCGTTCGAGCTGGAGCCGCCGGACGCCGCCGAGTTCGGCCGGCGCCTGGCCCGCTACGGCGCCTTCGCCCCCTGGCTGGTCTGCGAGCGGGCCGGCGAGATCCTGGGCTACGCCTACGCCAGCCCGCACAACGAGCGCGCCGCCTACCAGTGGGCGGTCAATGTCTCGATCTACGCCCGCGCCTCGGCCCGCCGCCTCGGGCTGGGGCGGACGCTCTACGGCGTCCTGTTCGACCTGCTGCGCCTCCAGGGTTTCATCGTGGCCTGCGCCGGCGTCACGCTGCCCAACGCCGCCAGCGTCGGCCTGCACGAGGCGCTGGGCTTCGCGCCGGTCGGCGTCTACCGCCATGTCGGCTACAAATTCGGCGGCTGGCACGATGTGGGCTGGTGGCAGATGGATTTGCAGCCGCCCCCGGCCGATCCGCCCCCGCCGCTGAGCCTGGCCGGCGCCATGGCCCTGCCGGCGTGGCGGGACGCGCTGGAGCGGGCTAACCGGCCCTCGCTCGCCACCGAATAGGCGGCGGGGCGTACCTCATGCAGCGGCTCCGCTCCGGGGCCGCCGCGTGGGCGCCCGGCGCCCGGAGGACTGCCATGGGGTTCTTAGATGCGATGATGGGCAACGCCGGCGAGGTCGATCCCGCCCGCGCCCACCAGGATTTCGCCCAGATTCTGACCGCCAACGAGCATGTGGCGCGGGCCTACGTCCTGATCCGCGACATGCTCATCTTCACCAACCGCCGCCTGATCGTCGTCGACAAGCAGGGCCTGACCGGCCACAAGGTCGAATACCACTCCATCCCGTACAAAAGCATCACCCATTTCAGCATCGAGACCGCCGGCCACTTCGACCTCGACGCCGAGCTGAAAATCTGGATCTCCGGCAACCCGGTGCCGTTCCAGAAGCAGTTCAACAAGCGCGTCAACATCTACCACGTCCAGGCCGTGCTGGCGGATTTCGTGGCCCGCTGAGACAATCACAAGTAAAACAGCCACTCCAGCGCCAGCGGCAGCCCGACGCTGAGCGGCGCGTAGAGCGCCAGCAGCGCCACCCGCGCCCGGCGGCCCAGCGGCGCCAGCCACATCACCAGGGCGAGGATGAACGGAAGCAGCAGCAACGGGACAATCACCACCAGCTCGGCGTCGCCCTGGCAGCGGCCGAACATCGGCGAGCTGATCCAGCGGCAATCGTCGCCGCTCATCGCCGAGGCCCGGCAGCACATGATCCAGCTCGCAAAGATCACCGCCGCCCAGGCGACGGCCTCGGGCGGCGTGATCCATGGTTCGCCGGGCCGGCGGCGCCACTCCGATGCGCGGGAGGGAGATTCGTCCATCGTAACCACCTGCTAACCGAGCGCTCCCGCCTTCACAGAATGAACAGCCAGGCCAGCCCGAACGGGAGGAGATAGACCAGCGCCGCGTAAAGGCCGAGCAGCAGCCCGCGCGCGAAGCGGCCGATGGGAAACAACCACATCAACAACAGGCAAACCGCCAGGCTCGCCAGTTGCCCGCCCCAGATCCGGTATTCGCCGCCGCCTTGGCAGGCGCCGGGATAGGAGGCGCCCGGCCCGTGGCACGCATCGTTATAGCCGATAGCCTGCCAGCAACACGCCATCCAGGCGCTCAGGCTCACCGCGGTCCAAGCGATCGCCTCGGCCCTGGTGAGCCATGGATCTTCAGGTTCGCGGAGCCATTTCGCGTTGGGGGCTGGCGGGGGAGATTCGTACATCGCGGCTCGAATAGCGCGGGCGCCGGTCGCGCGACCGGCGCCCGCGGCACGTCAGGTGCGGGAGACCTCGGCCGGGAGAGGGAAGGCGGCGGCGATGACCTGGGCGGCGGCGGCGTAGGGATCGAGCGAGCGGTCGAGCATCGCCGCCAGCAGTGCCTCGCGCCGGTCAGCGGGCACGCGGGCCTTGATTTCGGCCAGCGCCGTATCGCGCAGGATCGTCTGCCACTCGCGCTCCAGCCGCTCGCGGTCGCGGATCCGCAGCCGGTCGGTGGCTTTGAGGTGGGCGAGATGGGCCTCGGCGGCCTTGGCGACCTCATCGACCTGGGCGCCGGTGTTGGCGACCGTCTTGACGATCGGCGGCGGCCAGCCGTCGCGCGGCTCGCCGGCGGCCAGGTGAAGCATCGTCTGGAGCTGGCGGAGGGTCCGGTCGGCGCCTTCGCGGTCGGCCTTGTTGACCACGAAGACATCGGCGATCTCCAGGATGCCGGCCTTGATCGCCTGGATATCGTCGCCCATGCCGGGGATTTCGACCACGATCACCGTCTGGGCCTCGCGGGTGATCTCGACCTCGGCCTGGCCGGCGCCGACCGTCTCGACGATGATCACGTCGAAGCCGCAGGCGTCGAGGACCTTGACCGTGTCGCCGGTGGCGCGCGAAAGGCCGCCCAGGCTGCCCCGGCTGGCCATCGAGCGGATGTAGCAGCCGGGATCGCCGCCGAGCGCCTGCATGCGGATCCGGTCGCCCAGGATCGCGCCGCCGCTGAAGGGCGAGGTCGGGTCGACGGCCAGGATGGCGACGGTCTTGCCCTGGCGCCGCCAGTGCAGGGCCAGCTGATTGACCAGCGTCGACTTGCCGGTGCCGGGCGCGCCGGTCACGCCGACGACGTGGCCGCGGCCGGTGCGGGGGTAGATGGCGGCCAGCGCGCGGTGGGCCTCCGCCGAGTTGCTCTCGACCAGCGTGATCAGCCGCGAGATCGAGCGCTTGTTGCCCGCCAGGGCTTTTTCAACCAATTCCACGCCGCCCTACCCTTCCACCGGCTCGCGATTGATCTTGGAGCGGATGAAATCGATGATCGCGTGGGTCGAGGCGCCGGGGCCGAAAACCTCGGCGATGCCATGCTCGCCCTTCAGCACCGCCGAGTCCTCGTCCGAGATGATTCCGCCGGCGACGACCAGAATATCGGCGCCGTCGCCCTCGCGCAGCAGCTGGGTGATCTTGGGCAGCAGCGTCATGTGGGCGCCGGAGAGAATCGAGAGGCCGATGCAGTCCACGTCCTCCTGGAGCGCGGCCTCGACGATCATCTGGGGCGTTTGCTGGAGGCCGGTGTAGATCACCTCCATGCCGGCGTCGCGCAGGGCGCGGGCGATCACTTTGGCGCCGCGGTCGTGTCCGTCAAGGCCAGGCTTGGCCACCAGCACGCGAATCGGTCGTTCCATCCTATAGCCTCCTCATTGAGTTATAGTTCAGTCTTTTTTGCGGTTCTGGCGCCGGAGCGCCGCCGTGGCCGATCCGCCCAGCAGGCGGGTGGCCATGTTCGCGCCGTAGTCGTCGGCGTTGAGCGGCGAGCCCTCGCCGGGCCGCTGGTTCTGCGGCGCCGAGGCCCAGAGATCGCGCTGGGCCTTGGCCCTGGCGAACAGGCCGAGCAGCGCGTCGGCGTCCTGGTCCTCGATCGATCCGCGCAGATCTACCAGCACCCGGATCGCCTCGTTGATCCAGTGCGTGATGCCGGGGCCGTTGGTCAGGCAGATATCGCGGTGCATGGTCGGGTCGCCGGCGGCCAGCCGCGTGATATCGCGGTAGCCGGTGGCTGCGAGCAGCTGCATGTCCTTCCAGCCCGCCGAGCGGCTGGTCGCCTCGGCCAGCGCCACCGAGAGCACGAAGGGCAGGTGGCTGGCGCCGGCGACATAGGAGTCGTGCTCGGCGGCGTCGATGAAATAGGGCTTGGCGCCGATCGTCTCCACCAGCGCCGTGGCCAGGTCGACCGCCTCGGGCTGGGCGTTGACCGTCGGGCACAGGCAGTAGATCTGGCCCTTGAACAGATCGAGCTGGGCGTGGTCGGCGCCGGCGCGCTCGGTGCCGGCCATCGGGTGGCCGCCGACGAAGCTGACGGTGGTGGGCAGCAGCTCGCGCGCCCACTGCTGGATGGCGGCCTTGGTGCTGCCGACATCCGTCACCAGGGCCCGGTAGCGGAGATGGGGGGCGATCTCGCGCATCACCTCGGGCACCGCCCGCACCGGCGTGGCGATGATCACAATCTCGGCGTCCTTGACAGCCTCGGCCGCCGATTTGGCCTCGGCGTCCAGCGCCAGGCGGCCGCGGGCGGTGCGCAGCTGCGATTTGTCCTGGTCGTAGCCGACGATCTTCACCGGGCCGAGCAGCGAGCTTTCCTGGTCGGCGGTGCCCAGGGCCAGTCCCAACGAAGCGCCGATCAAGCCGGTCCCCAAGATAGCGATGGTGCGTGTCATGGTGCGTCCTTTATTGTTCCCAAAACAAGATCATCATCTCGCTCAAGACCAGGATTGCCAGCATCAGGATCATCGACACCGGCGTGAGCGCGTTGATCGCCGCCAGGGCGACGCAGAGAGCCAGAAACAAGCCGCACTCGGCCGCCTGGCGCTTGGGCTGGCGCAGATCGAGCCGCACGGTCCGCAGATGGGCGCGGCGCAGGCTCCGCACGTAGAGCGCCGGCAGGGCCAGCGCGTCGCCGGCCAGGAACACGCTGGCGAACAGCAGGGCGTAGACCGGCAGATCGGGCAGGCCGGCGACCAGCGGCGCGGACGGCGGCGGCACGAAGGCCAGCGTCCAGAGCAGCATGCCCCAGCCGACAGTGCCGCGCCACGTCAGGACCTTGAGCCTGGTCGCCCACTGGAGCGGCCCCCAGGTCAGCAGGCCCAGGCCGACCAGCAGGGCGCCGAACGCCAGCCTGGTGCCGAGCGGGGCCAGCGGCCCGAGGCTGCCGAACGCCAGCCAGCCGCCGGTCACCGCCCACAGCCCGCCGGCGCAGACAGCCAGGATCAGCGGCGGGCGGCGCAGCTCGGGCGGGGCCGGCGCCTCGGGCGTCAGCGCCGCGATCACCTCGGGCGGAAGCGGCTTGC
>DASWWB010000116.1:0-1822 GCA_036406115.1 Herpetosiphonaceae bacterium | reverse complement strand
CGCAACGCCCCGGCCGCCCCGAGCCGCTGCCGCGCGAGGCCGACGGCACGCCCCGCCGCTCGCGCGGCGGCCCCAAGCCGATCTCCTCACAGGGCGAGCCGCTGTTCAAGCCGCCGCCGCCGGTCCATCCCGATGAGATCGACGAATGGCTCCAGTTCTTCGGCGAGGACGAGGGGCGGTGAGCGACGGGGCGCCCGCCGCAGCGGACTATAAGGTTCCGACGCAGCATCAATCCTGCCTGGCTGTGGTGGCGGCCTACGGCTTGATGGCGGGCATGTGGTGCGTGAATGCCTTCGTGGGGATGACCGGCGGCAATCTCTTCTTGTTCGACTTCGGCACCCCCGACCAATGGGCGAGGCTACGCGAGTGGATGGGGACGCCGTTCCCTGTGGCGCTGATTGTCCTGTGCTGGCTCGTCAATGCCTGCTACTTCGCAGCGCTCTTCCAGCTCTGGCGCGCGCGGAAAGTCGCGATCTACGCCGCGCTCAACCTCGCGGCGTTGTTTATCTTCCAGAATCTTGTTTGGCTGCGGATCGGCGGCTAGCTATTTGACGAACTCAGTGGCGACAATCAGGGCGATGATCGCGGCGCCGAGCAGCAGGAAGGCGGCGGCCAGCGTCCGCAGCTGCTGGATGGGCGGCGCGGCGGGGACGTAGAGCCCGGCGCCGGCGGGAGCCGGGCGCGGCGGCGGGGTCGATTGGAAGACCAGCGGGGCGTAGCGGCGGATCGCCAGCTCCAGGTCAAGCTCGCCCTCGCGGGTCCAGGGGCCGCGCAGCGGGATCGCCCGGCCGCGCAGGTGGGCGGGGACGACGAGATCGACGCCGGGGGCGGCGGGCGAGTTCAGCACCAGGTAGGGGACGGCCCGGCCGCCGGCGCGGACCGGCTCGACGTGGCTCAGCTCGCCCCAGCGGGCCGCCACGCGCCGCCAGGGCCGGCGGTAGGCGATGCCGTCGGGCGTGATCGCGATCCTGGTCGCCAGGGCGTCGGCTAGCGTCAGCAGGCCGCCGACCACCAGGCTATGCGCCGGCTCATTGATCCAGATCAGCCACGCGCCGGCGGCGGCCATCGCGGCGCCCAGCGCCCCCCACAGCCAACGATTGCGCAGATACAGCGTCATCGCGCGCCCAGCCTCGGCCACGGCGGCCTCCTTTCAGCGGGATCAGAGCCCCCGCAGCGACACCAACAGCCACAATCCGTTCAGCAGGGCCGCGCCCACCACGACCAGCACCACCAGGCGGGACATCCGCTGCCGGGCCGGCGCGACCGGCACCAGCAGCCCGGCGGCGGGATCATATGCCGCCCGCTCGCCGACCGCCGCGAACAGCTGCGGCGCGTAGTCCCGCAGCTGCGCCTCCAGCTCGGGGAAGCGGCGCCAGGCCTGTCGCCGCAGCAACGGGATCGCCCGGCCGCGCAGGTGCTCCGGCGTGGCGAACAGCCAGACCCGGGCCAGGCCCGCCGGCGGCTGGCGCAGCACCAGCCACTGCATCCCGTGCGCGGCGATCTCGCTGCGCTCCAATTCGTCCCAGGCGGCGGCGAAGCGCCAGTGGAAGTAGCGCACGGCGATCCCGGCGGGCGACGCCGTCACGTGGTAGGTCAGGCCCTGGGCCAGCAGCACCAGCCCGCCGAGCGGCAGCACGAGCATCAGCGGCGTGATCAGCCGCAGCCTGGTGTCGCCCAGGCCGAGGCTCAGCGCCACCATCGCTCCGCTGATCGCCATCTGGATGATGCCGGCGATGATCAAAAACCAGCGGAGTTTCAGATAATAGGTCGCGGATTGGGAAGCCATGATCGGGTGCTCCAGGCGGCGGCCGCCGCGCCAAGC
>DASWWB010000115.1:0-4192 GCA_036406115.1 Herpetosiphonaceae bacterium | reverse complement strand
GGGGCCGGCAGCACCGTGACCACCACCTGGCTGACCTGCTTGCGCCGGGGCTCGCCGCCGGTCTCGGCGATGCGATGGGTGCCGGCCTCGTCGCGCAGCAGCCCGTAGGCCCCGGCGCCGCTGATCCGCAGCGTGGCCCGGGCCCGCGGCTCGTCGGGCGGCGCCTCGTCGACCACCTCGGCCTCGAAGCCCTTGGCCTTGGCCCAGGCCTGGTACGAGCCGATGATCTGGCGCAGCCAGCGCCCGGCGTCGGCGCCGGACTCGGCCACCAGCAGCGCGTCGCCCCACTCCTCGGGAGCGCGGAAGTACAGCTCCAGCTCGGCGAAGCGCAGGTCGCGCTCCAGCCGCCCGGCCACATGCAGCAGCTCCGGGAACAGCCGCCGCTCGCGGCCGTCGCGGACCCGCTCCAGCAGGTGCTGAAGCTCATCGTTCAGCCGCAGCAGATCGTCGCAGCGGTCGACCCGCCGCGCCACCTCGCCCAGCTCCGCCATCTGGGCCTGGGCGTGGGCCGGATCGTCCCAGAAGGCCGGGCCGGACATCTCCTCCATCAGCAGGCTCTGGCGCTCGCGGGCCTCGGCCAGCTTGAGCGCCGCCGCCAGCTCGCCGATCCTGGCGCTGAGCTGGCCGGCCTGGGCCGCCGCCTCGTCGACGGTCTGCGGGCCGGGCGCCCCCTCCGGCGCCGGCGGCAGCGGCTCGTCCTCGTCGCTGACCCAGGCGGCCTTGATGTGGTCGCGGGCGACGTAGAGCCGCAGCAAGCCGCCCTGCTGGCCCGGGTTGGTCAGCAGCGCCGAGGCCAGCGGGTAGGTGACCATCTTCTCGATCTGGCGCTTGAGGTAGCGGGCGCCGTAGCGGATGCTGTAGCCCTGGCGCAGCAGCACGTCAAGCACCGCGTCGTCAAGCTCGACCTGCACGCCGCGCCGGACCAGCCCCTCGCGCTCGAACAATTTGCGCAGCTCGCGGGCGGCGATCTGGCGCATGTCGCCCTGCGAGAGCGGCTTGAAGAAGGTCACGGCGTCCAGCCGGTTGATGAACTCGGGCGAGAAAAACTCCTCGGTCTCGCGCAGCACCCGCCGCTCCACCGCCTCCATCCCCTCGCGGGCGGTGAAGCCCCAGGTCTCGCCCTGCACGATCGAAGCGCCGAAGTTGCTGGTCATGATGATGATCGTGTTGCGCAGATTGACCTCCTCGCCCATCGCGTTGACCAGGAGGCCCTCGTCGAACAGCTGGAGGAAGCGCAGGAAGATCGAGCGATGGGCCTTCTCGAACTCGTCGAGCAGCACCACGGCGAAGGGCAGGTTGCTGAGGGCGGTGGTCAGCTTGCCGCGGCGCTCGGCGTCGTTGTCGCCCCAGGATTTGCCGAAGAACTGGAGGTAATCGTACTCGCCGGCGAAATCGGCCATGTTGAAGCGCACGAAGCGATCCTCGCTGCCGAACAGCGTCGCCGCCAGCGTCTTGGCCAGCTCGGTCTTGCCGACGCCGGTCGGCCCGAGGAACAGATAGACGCCCATCGGCCGGGCCGGGTCGTGCAGCCGGGCCTTGAGCAGGGCCAGCTTCTGGACCATCGCCACCACCGCCGGCTCCTGGCCGAGGACCCGCTCGCTGAACGAGCGGCGCAGCGCGGCCTCGTCGAACGGCTCGCGCTCGTCGAGGATCAGGCGGGCCAGGCCGGTGCGCTCGGCGAAATGGGCGATGATCTGCTGCGGCTCCAGCTCGGCCATGCCGGCGCGCTCGGCATGGAGCACCGCCTCCTCCAGCAGCTCGATGCCTTTGCCGGGGAAGGCCTGGTTGAGGATGAAGCGCCGGGCCACGTCCAGGACCATCGCCTGGGCCTCGGCGCCGACCGCCACGCCGGAGCGCAGGCTGATCTGCTCGGCGGCCTGGCGCAGAATCGCGGCGGTCTCCTCGTCCTTGAGCGGCGGCAGCGGGACCGGCGCGAACAGATCGGCGAAGGTCTCGCGCTCGGCGCTGATCCGCTCCCAGCGATCGGGGCGGGCCTCGGCGATGATCTTGATCTGGCTGTCGCGCAGGCTGGCCTCCAGGGCCGCCGCCAGATCGTCGTCTTCGTCGTCGCCGCGCTTGACGCCGCCGCCGATCGCCGCGTGGACATCGCGCATGAAGATCAGCGCCGGCCCGGCCTTGCCGAGCAGCGAGAACAGCGAGGAGACATTGGCGCGCCAGCCGTCGCCGAACTGGAGGCCCGACAGCAGCGCGGCCGGGCTGATCTCGTAGATCGGCAGCTCGCGCAGCCCCTCGGGCGCCTCGCCCTGGATCATGCGGCGGGCCACCTCGTAGGCGAGGGCGGTTTTGCCGGAGCGGGCCTTGCCCAGCACGATCGGGTGCAGGCGCTCGGCGGAGGCCAGCAGATGCAGCACCGCGGCGATCTCGGCCTCGCGGCCGTAGGCCGGGCGGATCTCCTCGCGGGCGAAGCGCGCCCGCAGATCGACGGCGCAGCGGCTGAGCAGATCAGCGAGCAGCTCGCTGTCAAGCTCGTCGGCCAGCCCGGCGCTCGCGGGCTCCTGATCAAGATCATTGCTCATAGCTGCGCGTCAGCCGGCGCTCTCCTCCTCGGCCGGGGGCTGGTGGATCCAGACGCCCTCGGCGTAGTCATCGGTCTCGGCCAGGCGCACATTGATGCGCTCCTCGCGCGAGGTGGGCACGTTCTTGCCCACGTAGTCGGCGCGGATGGGCAGCTCGCGGTGGCCGCGATCCACCAGCACCGCCAGCTGGATGGCCAGCGGCCGGCCCCAGTCGGTCAGCTCGTCGAGGGCGGCGCGGATGGTGCGGCCGGTGTAGAGCACATCATCGACGAGGACCACGATCCGCCCGTCGAGCTGGGGCGGCAGGATCGTGCGGCCGATCAGCGGCGCGGGGCCGCGGGCGTGGATGTCGTCGCGGTAGAGGCCGATGTCAAGCTCGCCGACCGGCACGCTCACGATCTCGATCTCCTCCAGGATGGCCGCCAGCCGCTTGGCCAGCGGCACGCCGCGCCGGTGGATGCCGACCAGCGCCACGTTGGTCACGCCGTCGTTGCGCTCGACGATCTCGTGGGCGATGCGCGTCAGGACCCGGCGCACATCATCGGAACTCATCAACGGTTTCTCACCCATGGATGCCCTCCAGCCGCGAAGGCTCAGCCGCCCAGGCGCACCCGCACCAGGCCCTTGATATCCTGCCAGGCGGTTTTGGCGATCTTGACCGTGCTGCCGAGATCCTCGACCCACTCGACCGGCACCTCGAAGATCCGGTAGCCCTGGCGCTCGGCCTTGAGCAGCAGCTCGCTATCGAAAAACCACTCGTTGTCCTTGACCTGGGGGATCAGCTCGCGGGCCGCTTTGCGCGTGATCGCCTTGAAGCCGCACTGGGCGTCGCGGAATTTATGCCAGAACATCAGGCGGATCAGGAAATTGTAGCAGCGCGAGATCAGCTCGCGGCGCCACTGGCGGGTGACGATCGCGCCGTGGACCAGGCGCGAGCCGGTGCCCAGGGCGTAGTCGCTGTGGATGAGGGCGGCCAGCAGCGGCGGCAGCGCCCGCAGGTTGGTCGAGAGATCGACATCCATGTAGCAGAGCACGTCGGCGCTGCTGTTGAGCCAGGCGGTGCGCAGGGCGCGGCCGCGGCCCCGCTGCTCCAGCCGCTCGAAATCGACCTCGCCCGGGAAGCGCTCTTTCAGCGCGCGGCAAATCTCCGGCGTGCGGTCCTTGGAGCCGTTATCGGCCACGACAATCCGCCAGCGGTAGGGGCAGGCGCGCAGCAAAAACTCGCGCAGCGTCAGCACGCTGGCCTCCAGCTGCTCCTCCTCGTTCAGCACCGGAATGACAATATCGACGGTGGTCTCAGCGACGTTCATAGAGCCTCGGAAATCAAAAAAACCTCAAACCGTCCCCGCGGCCTGAGGTTGCGTCTGTCATCTGTGCGGCGGCCACCCGGCCGTGACGCAAGCAGCGTCATGGAAACTTCCTTTGCAGCCTCGCCGGACCGCGCTTAAAGGACCGTCTGCATTATAGCCCGTGCGCCCAGCCGATGTCAAAAGGGGAGGCGAATCGGCGGGAGGGCGGCTCCCGGGCCCTCCTTCTTTGGCCGCTGGCATGGGGGCTTTCGCTGCTGCCGCAGGGGCTGCTTTTGCCCCTGTCCCTCCGCTTGGGGGTTGTGCTGGCGGCTGCGCTGCTTGGTTTTTGCCCCTGCCGGGGCGGGG
>DASWWB010000114.1:0-8338 GCA_036406115.1 Herpetosiphonaceae bacterium | reverse complement strand
TTGGCGTAGGTAGCTGATGTGTTCATAGATCCTCCAGAAAGACAAGGATGCTTGACTAGATGTAGTGTAAGGGATGATTGATAGAATGTCAAGGATGTTTGTCATTATCTGCGAAGATTCACGATAAGGAGGCGCCGATGACCGACGGCGAGACTGACGACGCAACCCAATCCACGCTGGCGGCGCTGCGGGCGATGGAGCCGGCGGCGGTGCTGGCGGAGATCGACGGGCTGGTGGCGGCCAGCGCGATCGACGCCGGCCTGACAGCCATCATCCGGGCCGACCTTGAGCAGGCGCGGCGGGCCTTCGCGGCGGAGGCCTACAAGGCGTTCGTCGTGATGTTGGGAGCGGCGCTCGAAGGAATCATGCTTGGCGTGCTCCGCCAGCCTGCGGTGCTCAATAGGCTGGTGGCCGATCCGGAGCTGCCGAATAAGCTCTGGAAGCGGCTCGGCGGCCAGCGCCATTCGCGGAACGCCGAGCCCGTCGCCCTCGCCAGGCGGCTGGGGCCGGACCTGGGGTTCGCGGATTACGAGGCCATCGCGCTGGTCTATCTGCCCCATCTCGCAACGCTTCAAATCGAGCCCATCCTCTCGTTCGAGGCGGCGATTCATCCCTGGAAGACAATGGCGACGCCGCAGCCATACGCGCCGCTCGACCGCCCCCGGGCGCTGAGCTTCCTTCACTCCTTGCACATCCTCGCGGCTCAGCTCACGCAGCTGGGCGCCGAAGGCTGAGCGTCACTGCCTGGCGGAGCTGGCCGCCGGGTCGCTGCGAAAGGATCGATCTGCATGGACCGAACCGCCCAAACCATCTCCCTGCCGGACGGCCGCGCCCTGGGCTTCGCCGAGTACGGCCCGCCTGACGGGTTCCCGGTGATTGGCTTTTTTGGCGCCGGAGCGCGCTTGATGCGCCCGCCCGACGACCAGAC
Organism: Herpetosiphonaceae bacterium; assembly: GCA_036406115.1. Taxonomy (GTDB): domain Bacteria; phylum Chloroflexota; class Chloroflexia; order Chloroflexales; family Herpetosiphonaceae; genus DASWWB01. Next base: position 7,410 of record DASWWB010000114.1, on the reverse strand, counting down.
CAGCGCGGCGGGCGTGCGGCTGATCACCGCCGAGCGGCCGGGCTTCGGGCTCTCCTCGCCCCAGCCGGGCCGCCGGTTGCTGGATTGGCCTGCCGATGTCGCGGCGCTGGCGGACGCGCTGGGGCTTGGCCGATTCGCGATTGTCGGCGCGAGCCAGGGCGGCCCCTACGCGATGGCGTGCGCCTACGCCTTGCAGGAGCGCTTGAGCGTTGTCGGCCTCATCAGCAGCCTGGCGCCGTTCGAGGCGCCGGGAGTGCTGGAGGGGATGGCCCGTCAGCTACGCCTGCTGCCGGTGATCGCCCGGCGCATGCCCTGGCTGCTGTTGCTGAGTCAGAAGCTGGCGGCGCCCATGGCCCGCCGCAATCCCGCCCGGCTGATCCGCGCCATGTTTCGCGGCCTGCCGCCCAATGACGCGGCGGTTCTGGCCTCCCATCCTGCGGTCAATCCCATTTTTCTGCACGACGCGCCGGAGATCTATCGCCAGGGCGGGGCGGGTGTCGCCGCCGATATTCAGTTGGTCACCCATCCCTGGGGCTTCCGCCTTGAAGATATCCGGGCCCCGGTGCTGCTGTGGCAGGGCGAGGATGATCGCAACGTGCCGCCGGCGATGGGGCGCTACCTGGCCCGGGCGATCCCCGGCTGCCAGGCCACGTTCGTGCCGGATGCCGGCCATTTTATGATCTACGCCCGCTGGCAGGAGCTGCTTGGCCGGCTCAAGGAGGCGGCTGGCGCCTGAGGCGGAGCAGCGTGGCGGCGCGGTCACTGGCGCTGAGGCGGCTCGGCCGCCCAGTAGATGGTCGTCGCGGGGCGAAAAAGCTGGTGGGGGATCAGGCAGTGGGTGGTGCGGAGCGCGCCGGCGGCGTCCCGGTAGCGGACATCGTAGCTGAACGTGCCCCGCTCGCCCGACAGCCAGCGCGGCGTGACGATGATGTCCCGCAGGCCGCGCCGCCGCAGATCGTCTTCCACGCGGCGGCGGTTGCGGTGGACGAGCTGAAGGTTGCCGCCGATGGCGCAGGCCGCCATCACCAGGGCGAAAAGGACTACAAAGCATGTCATCGTGGCGATTCTCCCGTGGATGCCGGCTGCGAATCCGGCGCGATACGGCGGCGCCCCGGCTCCCTGCGCGGGAGCCGGGGCGCGCTGGCCTCGGACTAACTGTCGGCGGTGGTGCGCGGCTGCCACAGCCGCAGCAGATCCCAGTGGCTGCGATAGGACCGCTGAGCTGCGGTGGCGAGTCGGCCCCGGATGAGGAACTCCGCCACAATGATGATGAGCAGGAAGCTGGTCCGCGCCGCCGGCTCGGGCAGGCTCCAAAGGCAGATCAGGGCGCCGAGGATGTCGCTGCCGGCTGCTACGCCGAAGATTTCTTCGCCCGTCCGGCGCCAGGCGATCCCATAGGCGGTGGCCCGCCAGCAACAGAGGCCGATCAAGAGCGCCAGCATGATTTGAAGCGCGAGGGTCATGGTGTGTCCTTTGCCTGCGCCGCCCCGGCGCTGCTGCGTCGATGGTTGCTGGTGATACGCGCGCCGGGGCTTTCCGTGGCGCGGCGGTCGCGCCGTGAGCCGCCTAGGGCGCGAAGTGTTTCCAGTGGCCTTCGGAGATGATCGTGGCGGCGCCGTCGACGACTTGGATGGCGGTCTGGTCGTCGATGGCGTAGGCCGGCAGCGCCAGGCCGGCGGCCCAGGTTTCGGCGTGGGCCATGGTGTTGTGCGGCAGGTCCTCGTGGTCCAGGTGCGGGAAGATCGAAAAATCGACGATCCCGAGCGCGCGGTCGCCGCCGCCGGGTGGCGGCCAGCCGACGAAGTCCTCGCCGACCCGGGGCGTCATTGCCATGCTGCCCGCGCTCATGCCGAGCCACACCAGCTCAGGCAACGAGGGGAGCAGATCCGCCAGCCCCGACTCGCGCATCCAGTGGGCCAGATACAGCGCATCCCCGCCGCTCACCAGCAGCACGTCGGTCGCCTGGACCAGGGGCACCCAGCGTTCGCGGGCGATGCTGGGCAGCGCCGTCAGCTCCAGAATGCCGAGCGATTTCCAGCCCAGCTCGCACATCGGGCAGCGGGGCTCGCGGCCGCTGATGAACTCCCAGGCGCCCACGCCGGGGCCGACCCAAGGGTGTCCGTACATCGCGGTGGGAATGCAGAGGGCCGTGGCCTCGGCGATCGGTTTGCCGAGCAGGCCGACCAGCGCCGCCTGGATGCTGGGATTGGTGACGCCCGCCGACGAGAGAAGATACTTCATGCTGCCGCTCCTTGCTGATTCAATCGGCGGCGCCTTTCGCCGCGCGTGCTTCGATCATCCCAATGCAGCACAGCACCGCTTCCTGTGAGCGGGAAGCGGTGCTGTGGCCGATGCTGCGGCGCCTATGCGGGCCGCGGCTCGTATTCGGGCTTCTGCGCCCATGCCACGATCGAGCCCCAGTGGGTCGTGACCGAGGCGGCGATGGCGTCCTTCTGGAAGGGCTTCTCGTAGGTCTGGCGCACGCGGCCGCGCAGCGCGTCGAGGTCCGGCTCGCCGTCGCGAAACGGCAGCGGCACCGAGATCGGCGGGACCGCCTCGGCCTTTTCAGCGCCGCCGCCGCGCATCTCCGGCTCGCCCGGCTCCATCACCAGCGCGACATCCCAGAACTCGAACGTGCGCGGCTTGCCGGCTGCGGTGGCCGCAGCTTCGGCGGCGTCCAGCGCCGCGTTGTGGGCGTAGAGCACGGTGGCGAGATCCTTGGTGTAGTTGCTGGAGACCGTGAAGGGGATGGGCGTGGTGTAGCCGAAGGGCACCAGATCGGCCAGAATGCCCTGCACGCCGAGGCGCGAGCGCCCGCCCTCGGGCCAGCGGGCCTTGATGCCCAGCTTGGCGACCTGCTGCCAGGACCCGGCCATCGGCAGCACCATGCGCTCGGCGACCTCGCCGGCCGGGATCTCCGGCAGCCCGTTGATCGCGAAGAAGATCGCGGTCGGCGACGGGACCAGCCAGACTTCGGTCAGGGTTGACTGCATATTGGCTTTGTAGGCGCGCTGCCAGCCGGCCTGGGTGGCGGCGTCGTCGAAGGCCGGATCGATGCCTGCGTCCAGGAACCAGCCCTCGAACGGCGGCATGTCGCGGCGGGTGCGGCCCTCCTCGGTTTTGAGGACCATGCCCCGCGCCCAGGCGGCGTTAAGCGAGCGTCCGGTCGTCGGGAGCGTGATGGATTGGCGAGCCATGGGCGAACCTCCGTTACAAAACAGGAAAAGCGTCGGTGCCGGGAATGCTGCGCGCTGCCGTCGCGGCGCAGCCATGCGATCATTGGTGTGCTGTGCGATTTGTTGTGAAAATCGAACATGTGTTCTATTCTAAGTATACCATGGATTGCGGAAATAGCGCTATAGGGAGGCGCGAATGTGAATCAATAGGGCCGATAGGAAGCACCTATCGGCCCTGTTTGCAGGTTTGATCGTTGGCTGGCGGCGGACGGCTGCTAGCGGGTGAGGACCTTCCATTCGCCTGCTTCTTCCCTCAGCATGACCATGCGCGGATTTCCGCTGGCGCATGCCAGCTCGACGGTGGCGAACGTGTTGGTCTGGGTGACGTTGGGCGAGCCGCTCGGCTGGCAGCGCTTGCCCAGCTGCTCGGCGCGCGTTCCCGCCGGCCAGGGCTCGGCCTTGCTGGACAGCAGCCGGTTCGCCTCGTCCGTATCGGCCTTGTCGAGCGCCGTCACATAGGCGGTGGCGGCCGACCCCGGGTCGGAGGTTGCCGATCCCGCGCCGCAGCCGCTGAGCGCGAGTCCGCCGATCAAGGCCAGCGCCGCCAGGGCGGGGCGCCAGCCCTTGCCCATCCGTGAGTGCTTCATGTCTGTCTCCCTTGTGTGCGATGAGGCGCAGCGGTCTCTCGCGCCGCCGCATCCCATCTAAGCCGGGGCCGCCGGCTGGTTGCTTGGCGCCGGGGCGAGGCTGATCTAATGATAGGATGGGGCCGGCCGGGGCGTCCGCGCGGCGCGGGAAGCCGTCGCCGGCCTGAGTTTCGGGGGAGATGCATGCAATCCGAGCTGACAATCACGCTGGTGCCAGGCGAGCTGCTGGCGCCGGCGACGCGGGCCGAGGTGCTGCGGCTATGCAGCGCCGCCTACGAGGAAGACTTCGAGCCCTACCTCCGCTATTCGGGGCCGGTCCATGTCCTCGGCTACCGGGGCGCGGCGCTGGTCAGCCACGCGATGTGGGTGACGCGCTGGCTCCAGGCCGGGGACGGGCCGCCGCTGCGCACCGCCTACGTCGAGGCGGTGGCGACCGAGCCCGGCGAGCAGGGCCGGGGCTACGCCAGCGCCCTGCTGCGCCAGCTGGCGGCCGCGATCGGCGATTTCGACCTCGGGGCGCTGAGCCCGTCCGACGCGGCCTTCTACCGCCGGCTCGGCTGGGAGGCTTGGCGCGGGCCGCTGGCGATCCGCACCGACGCCGGCCTGCTGCCGACGCCCGAGGAGGAGGTGATGATCCTGCGGCTGCCCCGGACCGGGCCGCTCGACCTCGGCGCCCCGCTGTCGGCGGAGTGGCGCGAGGGCGAGCTGTGGTGAGCGGCGCGCCCGGCATCGGCGACATTGAGGTGCTGATCTGCCACCCGCACGGCGATCTGCGCGTGCCGCTGGCCGACTGGATCGCCTGGGGTCCGGGAGGGCGCCGGCTCCTGCGCCCGGCAGCGGCCTTCGACGCCCGCACCGGGGCGCAGGAGCCGCCGGGCGCGATTCCGCTGCGCTATCGTAACACGGCGCTTTCCCGGCTGCTGATCGGCCTGCGCCTGCTGCCGAATCCCTGGCCGCGCCCGGAGCGCTGAGGCGGCGGGGTTTCCGTCACCCGCGTGCTGGCGGCCGGCGCGCCGCGCTGCTATGGTGGGGCGGATCAGCCTTGCAGCGCGGAGGAGATTCATGCAGCCGTCTCAGCGCCCATCGAGCCCGGACCAGCCGGAATACGCCGTCCCCGCCCTGCCGAACGGGCTGCTGGAGCGCTGGGGGCGGATCCCGCTCGCGCTTCGCCTGCCGCTGAGCTACCTGGCGTTTGTCGGTCTGTTTTTTCTGCTCTATCTCATCTTGTTCTCGCGCTCCTTTGACAGCGTGATTGTGATGTTTATGGCGCTCTGGGTTTTCGTTCTGCCTGGCATGATGGTCCTGATGGCGCTGAAAGAATCGTGGGGGCTGCCGCTGGAGATGCTGCTGGCGGTCGCGGCCCTGGTCACCGCGCTGCTCCTGTCTGGCATTGGCTGGCTTATCACCCTGTGGCGCAACGCGCCGGAGTAGGCGGCGGGGCGCCTGGCGGTGCTATGATTGGCGTCCCGGCCGGCGGAGCCCGCCAGGTTTCCGCGCCCGGCCGCGTCGCTCAGGAGAATTGGCATGCTGACTATCGACCTTGAAACCGCCCGGCGCTTTGTTCTCGGCAAACAGGGCCTGTGGCCCGGCCGGCGCTGGCGCGGCCCGGCGGGCGTGGCGCAGGCGATGCGCGAGATGGAGTATTTGCAGCTCGATCCGCTCAACATGATCGCCCGCAGCCAGGATATCGCGCTTCACAGCCGGGTGCTGGACTACGCCCCGGGCATGTGGGAGGAGGCGGCCTACGGGCGGCGCGAGTTTTTCGATTGGGGCGCCTGGCTGGCGGCCCGGCCGATGGAGGAGCTGCCGCACTGGCGCGTGGTGATGCGGCGCGAGCGCGACACCCACGACCGGGTGCGCGACATGGCCGCCGAGCACGCCGAGGCGATCGCCGAAATGCGGGCGATTCTGCGCGAGCGCGGCACCGTGGCCAACCGCGATTTCGCAATGTCCGCGCGGACGCGCACCGACCACTACCGGGGCCGCAAGGACAGCGCGCTGGCGCTCTACTATCTGTGGCGCACCGGCGAAGTCATGACCCATCACCGCGAGCGCTTCGAGCGGGTCTACGCCCTGACGGAGGCGGTGGCGCCGGCCCCGCTCATCCGCGAGAGCGCCGATGAGGAGGCCGACCGCTTCCTGATCCTCAAAGATGTGGCCTTCGCCGGCCTGGCGCGGCTCAAGCGCACCAGCGACTCATTCCATCGCGGCGTGACCGCCGACGCCGCGACCCGCGTCAGCAAGGCGCTGCTGGAGGACGGCGGGCTGATCGAGGTGCGGGTCGAGGGCTGGAAGGCGCCGCACTACGCCCTCGGCAGCGATGCCGGCCTGCTGGGCGAGCTGAGCGCCGGGCGCGTCCCTGCGGCCTGGGCGCCGCTCGACGCCGGGGCCGACGAAGCGGTGTTTCTCGCCCCGCTCGATCCCGTCAGCGCACGGGGCCGCGCTAGCCTGCTGTTCGGCTTCGATTACGTCTGGGAGGTCTACAAGCCGGCCCACGCGCGGCGCTTCGGCTACTACGTGCTGCCGGTGCTGTGGGGCGACCGGCTGGTCGCGCGCTTCGACAGCAAGCTCGACCGGACCACGAATGTCTTTGTGATCCTGGGGCTTTGGCTGGAAGACGCCGCCATGGCCGCCGACGAGGCCTTCGCCCGGGCGCTGGGCCGCGGCTTCGCCCGCTTCGCCGCGTTCCTGGGCGCCGACAAGCTCGATGCGTCGGCGGTCGCCGAGCCGCTGCTCCGCCACGCGATTGACGAGGCGCTGGGGGACCGGGCCGGATAATCGGCGGCGCATCCCCGATCGCCGGTTCATGGTACACTCCCTCGCGCGGGCTGCCGCCGGAATCGATCGGCGCCGCGCGCAAGAGCCGCCAGGTGGCGGGGTCATGGTCACGTGGCGGCCTATGACTGATGTTTTGGAACCGGATAACACAGGAGCATGAACCATGGCCGAAATTATGGAGTGGGTCCGAACTACCATTGATGCGATTATCAGCGCCCTTGGCTATGTCGGCATCGCGCTGGTGATGTTTGCCGAGAATGTTTTCCCGCCGATCCCCTCGGAGCTGGTGATGCCGTTCGCGGGCTTCCAGGTCGCGGAAGGCAAAATGTCGTTCATCCTGGCGGTGGTCGCGGGCACGGTGGGCGCGGTGCTGGGGGCGGTGGTGCTGTATTTCGTCGGCCTCTGGTCCGACGAGCTGATTGTGCGCCGCTTCGTGCGCCGGTTCGGCTCCTGGTTCCTGCTCTCCGAGGAGGACATCGACCGGACGCTCGGCTTTTTCGCCAGCCGGGGCGAGGCGGTGGTCTTCTTCGGCCGCCTGATCCCGATCGTGCGCAGCCTGATCTCGATCCCCGCCGGCATGAACCGCATGCCGATGTGGCGCTTCCTGATCTGGACCACCGCCGGCGCGACGATCTGGAACCTGGCGCTGACGACCGCCGGCTACTACCTGGGCGCGAACTGGGACGCGGTGCTGGGCTTCGTCAAGCAGTACGAGCATGTCGTGCTGGCGGCGGTGCTGCTGGGCGTCGCCTATTTCATCTTCACGCGGCTGCGGAAGCGCCGCCAGGTCCAGGCGAGCGCGAAATAGC
>DASWWB010000113.1:0-5083 GCA_036406115.1 Herpetosiphonaceae bacterium | reverse complement strand
CGAGCGGCGCGCCGCCCGCCTCGCCGATCTGCTCGCCGGGGCCGGCGTCTCGCGGATCGTCGCCCCCGGCGCGCTGCCCTGGCCCGCCGCCGCCTGGCACCACGACGGCCGCCAGCCGCTCGGGGCTTTGTTGCGCTGGGTTGATTGGGAGTGAGGGGTCAGGGGCCAGGGGCCAGGGATCAGGGGCCAGGGCAGACCTAAAGCCTTGCGGCGCCGCAATCGACCGGTGCCGCCACGCCATTTTTCCGTCCGGCCTGGCCCCTGATCCCTGACCCCTGGATGCGGTATAATCCAGCCCTGACTCTGCATTTCCACCAACCAGATACAAGGAGGTATCCGTGGATTTCAAGCTGACGGAAGACCAGGAATTCATGCGGCGGACGGCCCGCGAGTTCGCCGAAAAAGAGTGCCGGCCGACGGTCGCCGAGCGCGACGAGCATAAAATCTGGCCCGCCGAGATTGTCAAAAAGATGGGCGCGCTGGGCTTCATGGGCGTGGCGATCGACGAGAAATACGGCGGCGCCGGTCTGGACTACGTCTCCTACGCGATTATGATCGAGGAGCTGTCGCGGGTGGACGCCTCGGTCGGCGTGATCGCCTCGGTCAACAACTCGCTGGTCTGCGCCGGGATCGAGAAATTCGGCACCGAGGAGCAGAAGCAGGAGATCCTGGCGCCCCTGGCCAGCGGCGCCAAGCTGGGCGCCTTCTCGCTCTCCGAGCCCGGCGCCGGCTCCGACGCCGCCGCCCAGAAAACCACGGCGGTGGCGGACGGCGATCATTTCATCATCAACGGCACCAAGAACTGGGTCACCAACGGCTCCGAGGCCGATACCATCCTGCTGATGACCATGACCAATCCCGAGCAGGGCTCGCGCGGCATCACCGCCTTCCTGATCGATACCGCCGACGCGGGCTGCTCGGTGATCAAAGTCGAGGACAAGCTGGGCATCCGCTCGGCCCACTCGGCCCAGATGGCCTACGACGGCTTCCGCGTCCACAAGAGCCGCATGCTCGGCAAGCCCGGCGAGGGCTTCAAGATCGCCATGACTATCCTCAACGGCGGCCGGATCGGCATCGCCTCGCAGGCGGTCGGCATCGCCCAGGGCGCCTACGAGGCCGCGCTGGAGTACGCCAAGCTGCGCGAGCAGTTCGGCCAGGCGATCATCAATTTCCAGGGCGTCGGCTTCACGCTGGCCGACATGGCGACCAGGATCAAGGCCTCGCGCATGCTGACCCACCAGGCCGCCTGGCTCAAGGACGGGGGCGAAAACTACATCGCCGCCGCCTCGATGGCCAAGCTGTTCGCCTCGGAGACCGCCATGTGGACCGCCACCAAGGCCATCCAGGTCCACGGCTCCAACGGCTACTCGAAGGAGTACCCGGTCGAGCGGTTTTTCCGCGACGCCAAGATCACCGAGATCTACGAGGGCACCAGCGAAATCCAGCGCCTCGTCATCTCGCGCGAGATCGCGAAATAGTTGACAACGGGATGGCCCGCCCCCGGGCCATCCTGCCCTTCCCACCTAGGACCAATGGCTGGTTTCTGCCCGGTAAATGTACATTTTTCCTTGATTGTGTATAATAGCCGGGACCTCACCAGAAAAGCAGGGGCGGCACGTTTTCCCTTCCCTGCCGTAGTAGCGGAGGAACGCAGACGTATGGGCAGTAATCGCATGCTCCCCTTGTTGTTGGTCGGCCTGTTGCTGGTCGTCGCTATTGGCGGCGCCTACTACTTTCTCAATCAAACCCCGCCGTCGGGTGTGGATCCCAACAATCCCGACAATGCGCTGAACACACCCATCCCGCCGCCGCCGGTCCAGATCCTCCAGGCTGTCTCCGACATTCCCGCCAATCAGCTGATCACCCCCGGCGACTACGAGAGCCTGTTCGAGGTCGTTCCGGTCGATCAGTCCAGCGTGACCCCCGACGACGTGCTGGTCGCTGACTTCAACACGCTCGTCGCCGGCAAGGTGACGACGGTCGACATCAACGGCGGCGACCGGATCAAGGTCTCGCTGTTCCGCGAGGCCGGCATCGCCGAGCAGATCCCGACCGCCGTGCCGGGCCAGGGCACGCGCAAGGCCATGACGATCTACGTGCCCGACCTGGGCGAGATCCTCCAGGCCGGCAACAATGTCGATGTGCTCAGCAGCTACCGGATCGAGATGCCCTACCTGCGCTGGAGCGGCACCGCCGACAACAACGTCATCACCCTGGTCGACGAGAAATACCTCGACATCTCGACCAAAGTCATCGCCCAGAACATCCCGGTGCTGGCGGTGACCGCGCCGCCCCAGGGCACGGTCGACGCCAACGGCCAGCCGCTGCCTCCGCCCGCGCCGACCCCGACCCCCGACCCGAACCTGCCGACGCCGCTGCCCGGCACCGAGCCAGAGCCCGCCCCGCCGGTCTTCGCCGTGGGCGCCCTCTGGACCGTGGTGGTCGCGGTCACCGACCAGGAAGCTGAGCTGATCAAGTACAGCATGGATCGGGACGACAGCACGCTGAGCCTGATCGTGCGCCGCGCCGACGATCCCGACACGGTGACCACAACTGGTGTTACAATGGATTTGCTCGGCCGTCTCTACAACGTGCCCATGGTCTATGCCCAACCCAACGTGATCGTGGATCCGGTCCGCGGCTTCGCTCCCCCGCTGCCGCCGAACCAGCCGCCGGTCGTGCTGCAGCTGCCGCTGCCGTTCGGCGGCGCCAATCCGGTCCCGCTGCCGACCGCCATCCCGAGCCCGACCCCGGCGCCATAATTGTGTAAGGAGCACGCCTGCCATGTCCGATCAATCATCAAAAATTCGGGTATTGATCGTTGATGATATCGCCGATACCCGCGATAACATTGAGAAGCTGCTGTTCTTCGAAAAAGACATGCAGGTCGTTGGCAAAGCTGGCACCGGGCGGGAGGCGATTGCGCAGGCCAAGCAGCTCCAGCCGGATGTAATCTTGATGGACATCAACATGCCTGACATGGACGGCATCGCCGCCACCGAGGCGATTGTCACCCAGGTGCCGACATGTCAGGTCATTATGATGAGCGTTCAGGGCGAGACTGACTATTTGCGCCGCGCCATGCTGGCCGGCGCCCGTCAGTTCCTCACCAAGCCGGTCAGCGGCGACGAGCTCTCCTCCAGCATCCGCGAGGTCTACCGCCTCCGCCCGCGCATCAACTACCAGCCGCAGCTCGGCAACGAGCCGGAGAAGGGCGCGGGCGGCGAGGTCGTGGCGGTCTACAGTCCCAAGGGCGGCGTCGGCACCAGCTCGATCGCCTGCAACCTGGCGGTCGCGCTCAAGCGCCTGCCGGGCACCCGCAAGGTCTGCCTGGTCGACTGCAACCTGCTGTTCGGCGATGTCGGCGTGATGTTCAACATCAACACCACCAAGACCATCAACGACCTGACCGAGCGCATCAACGATATCGACGCCGATCTGCTCAACGATGTGATGGTAACCCACGCCTCCCAGATCAAAATCCTGGTCGCCCCCTCCAATCCGCAGATGGGCGAGCTGGTCACCGCCGACCACGTGCGGACGATCCTCGAAGCCCTGCGCCAGGAATATGATTTCGTGATCGTGGACACCCAGTCCTCGTTCCAGGACCAGACGATGGCGGTGCTGGACATCGCCTCGCGGATCGTGCTGGTGATGACGATGGAGCTGTCGGCGATCAAGAACATCCGCCAGTTCCTCGAAGTCGCCGAGCTGCTGGAGTACCCCGAGGACAAGTTGGTGCTGGTGCTCAACAAGGCCGACAGCCGCTTCAACATCCGCGTCGACCAAGTCGAGGCCAACATCCAGCACAAAGTGGCCGCCCAGATCGCCAACGCGCCCTACGAGATGACGGCGGCGATCAACCGGGGCGTGCCGCTGCTGATCGAGAAACAGTCGCACCAGGCGTCGCTCGATATCATCAATCTGGCGGCCCAGCTCAGCGGCGCCAAGGCCCAGGCCGAGCCCAAGGCCAAGCCCGGCGCGCAGCCGGCCAAAGACGAGCCGCGCGGCGGCCTGTTCTCCCGGCTCACCAAACGCTAACACGAGGAGTCTTGTATGTCGCTCTTGAAACGCATTGGCGGCACACCCACCACGCCCGCAGCCTCTAGCGCCGAACCGGCGGCTCCCAAGCCGGCCGCGCCTCGGCCCGAGGCGGCGGGGGCGCCGATCAACCTTGATCGCCTGCTGGAGGTGCGCCTGAAGGTCCAACGCCGCCTGACCGATGAATTTAAGGGCGACGCCGGCCAGAACCCTGACCGGATCCGGCAGCAGGTCGAGGCGATCCTCAACGGCGTCTTGGACAGCGAGCATATCATCCTCAGCCGCAACGAGCGCGCCCAGCTGGTCGAGGCCATGATGTCCGACATCACCGGCTTCGGCCCGCTGGAGTCGCTGCTCTCCGACGACTCGGTCTCGGAAATCATGGTCAACGGGCCGAAGAAGATCTTCATCGAGAGCCGGGGCAAAATCCGGCTCTCGCCCGTGACCTTCGTCGACGACGATCACCTGATGCGCGTGCTCTACCGCATCGTCTCGCCGCTCGGCCGCCGCATCGACGAAAGCTCGCCGATGGTCGACGCCCGCCTGCCCAACGGCTCGCGCGTCAACGCCGTCATCCGCCCCATCTCGCTGATCGGCCCGGTGCTGACCATCCGCAAGTTCTCCAAAAAACCGCTCGGCCCGCAGGATCTCGTCGGTTTCGGCGCGATCACCGCCGATATGATGGAATTCCTGGCGGCCTGCGTCAAAGCCCGCATCAACTTGGTGGTGTCGGGCGGCACGGGCTCGGGCAAAACGACCCTGCTCAACGTGCTCTCATCCTTCATTCCCGAAGACGAACGCCTGATCACGGTGGAGAACGCCGCCGAGCTTCAGCTCCAGCAGGATCATGTCATCTCGCTGGAGTCGAAATCCGCCAACATCGAGGGCAAGGGCGAAATCTCGATCAACGATCTCATCATCAACTGCCTCCGTATGCGTCCCGAGCGGATTATCGTCGGCGAGTGCCGCGGCGGCGAAACCCTGGCCATGCTCCAGGCCATGAACACCGGCCACGAAGGCTCGATGACCACGCTCCACGCCA
>DASWWB010000112.1:0-1866 GCA_036406115.1 Herpetosiphonaceae bacterium | reverse complement strand
TAGGCGGGGCGGCGCCGCACGCCGCCCTTCCTGCGGATCACTGCCGAGCGGATGGGTGAATGCCTGCTGGCGCCGCTGCCGGGGATCCGGGCGGACATCCGCCGGCTGCTCGCGCCGGACCGCAGCGAGGCGGACGGGGCGAAACGGGCGGCGCGGCGCATCCCCGCCCAGCTCGCCCGCCGCCCGGCGCGGGGACGGTCACGGATGAAGGGGGCGGCGGCTCATGGCTCGGCGCCGATCGGATCATCTTGCTTGCCGAACAGCTCGGCGCCGCTGCCGGCCCGGTGGTGGATGCGCTGGTGCTTGAGCCGGCGATCCTCCTTGGTGTAGAGCGGGCGGCCGCAATCGGCGCAGATCGCCAGCTCGGAGAGCTTGTCGAGGTACTCGACGACCGTGGCGACGTAGGTCGCGTGGCTCCAGGTGAGCGGCGAGACCGAGAGCGGGGCGCCGGTGTGGGGATGGACCTGCTCGGCCAGGATGCCGCTGGGCAGGGCGTGGTCGGCGACCCAGCCCAGGATCTCCAGGGCGTGGGCGAGCTGCTCGGGGCTGGCGGCGCGGGCGATCTCCCACTCGGCTAGCCAGAGCGTGCAGATGAACCAGGGATTGCCCGGCACGCGCTCGACATCCTGGCTGACCTGGTGGTAATAATCGTTGTGATAGCGGGCGACGCCGCCGACCTCGGTTTTGACCCACAGCTCCGCGCGGACCGCCGCCATCGTCGCCGCCACCCGCTCGTCGCCGGTGCCGCACATGCCGAAATAGAACAGGCCCATCAGCGCGGCGTCGATCGTCTCGTCCTGGCGGTAGCCGCCGCCGGGCTCGGGCGCGAGCATGCGGACATAGCGGCCGAGCCGCTCGCTCCACAGGTGTTCGGCGGCGGCGGCCTTGAGCTGCTCGGCGACCCGGCGGTAGTGCTTGGCCAGCTCCAGCTCGCCGAAGGCGTGGGAGAAATTGGCGGCGGCCAGCAGCCCGCCGTAGACCGCGCCGACCGTGAAGGCGTGGACGCCCCAGCGCTCCTCCCACAAGTCCCACGAGGGCTGGGGCAGGCCGCGCTCGTCGCGGTAGGCGACCAGGAAATCGGCGGCGGGGACGACCAGCCCGCGGAACAGCGGCTTGATGAACTCGATGTCGCGCTCTTTCTCGAAGTGCTCCCAGAGCGACCAGAGCACCAGCGCCGTCTCGTCCTCCTGGATGGGCAGGCGCGGCTCGCCGTCGCTGATCCAGGAGTGCCAGGATGAGGCGAGCGTGCCGTCGGCGTTGTATTTGTGGAGGAAATAGCCCTCGGGCGTGATGATCCTGGCGCAGAAATTGAAAAAGGCGCGGGTCAGCTCGCCGTAGCCGGCCCGGTCGAGGGCGTAGGCGACCAGGGCGCCGTCGCGCGGCCACATATAGCTGTAGGTGTCGAACGAGAAGGTGCGGATATCGCTGTCGTTGGCGGCGATGATCGCGCCGCCGTCGTCGATCTGGGTGCGGACCGTCAGGAGCGAGCGGGTGTAGAGCTGGCGCAGGCGGGCCGGCAGCTCGTTGAAATCAAGCTGCTCCTTGGTGGCCCACAGGTGCCAGAAGCGGCTGGTGCGGCTGATCAGCTGCTGCGGCCCTTTGTCCTGGACCAGCGCGTGCAGCCCCTTGGCCGCCGCGTAGGAGGTGGCGGCGCAGAGCCAGACGTAGGCCACCTCGGTGTCGCGCGGGCCGAGGGCCATGTGGAAGCCGACCGTCGAGTCGACCGAGCCCTGGGTGATCGGATTGCCGCCCAGCTCGCCGTCCTCGGCGTCGCGCCAGGTGCCCTCCTTGCCGCCGATGCCCTTGACGCCGGTGGCCCAGGAGTGCGGCCCGACCGACGGGCCGGCCCGGCCGCTGACCAGGAAA
>DASWWB010000111.1:0-1624 GCA_036406115.1 Herpetosiphonaceae bacterium | reverse complement strand
GCTGGATCGCCAGCGCCGCGACGGCCCTATCCGCCCTGCTCGGCGGACTCATCGCCGGCTGGCTGCTGCCGGTGATCGAGCTGCCGGCGCCCAGCGGCCCCTACCCGGTCGGGATCGTCGACCGCGAGCTGCGGGATCCGGCCCGCAACCGCCGGCTGATGGTGTCGGTCTGGTACCCGGCGGCGGCAAGCGGCCCGCCGGCGCCGCTGACCGATCACCCGGCCGAGATCGCCGACGGCCTCGGCGCCGCGCTAGGCGTGCCGGCGCTGGCTTTCCAGCACCTGGGCTACATTTCGCTGGCGGCGAGCGCCGGCGCGCACGGGGACCCGCTTGCGGGTGCCGCCGCCGGCGCGCCGTTCCCAATTTTGGTCTTTTCCCACGGCATGACCGGCCTGCGCCTGCAAAGCGCCCCGATGCTCCAGGAGCTGGCCAGCCAGGGCTACGTGGTGGTGGCGATCGACCACACCGACGCCGCCGCCGTGACCGTCTTCCCCGACGGCGAGGCGGCGTTTTTCAGCCTGGAGCGCTTCGGCGTCGCCGGCGATCCCGGCAGCCCCGGCTACGGGCGGGCGGTCGACGAGCGCGTGTTCCCGGCCTGGGTCGCCGACCAGCGCTTCGTCTACGACACGCTGGCCGATTGGGCGGCCAGCGACCCGCTGCTGGCGGGCAAGCTGGACATCGGGCGGATCGGCTCGCTGGGCCATTCGTTCGGCGGGGCGACGGCGCTGGAGGTCTGCCGGGTCGATCCGCGCTGCCGCGCCGCCGTCAATCTGGACGGCGGGCTGTATGGCGCGATGCGCAGCCAGCCGGCCACCCGCCCGCTCCTGCTGATGACGGCCGAGGGCAGCGCCGACAACGCCGCGGCCATGGCCGGATGGGAGGCGATGGTCAAGCGCGCCCAGGCGCCGGCCTACTGGCAGGAGTTGCCCGGCAGCAACCACCTGTCCTTCACCTTCGCCCAGCTGCTCTCGCCGCTGCTGGCTCCCGGCGATTACGATCCCCGGGCCGGGCTGCGGACCATTGACCGCCAGCTGCGCGGGTTTTTCGATCAGCACTTGCGCGGCACCCCGGGCCGGATCTTCGCCCCGCAGCCCGGCGCCGGCGATGTGCGCTGGCGCAGCCCGTGAGCGCGGGACTGGGGATCGGGGACTGGCGGCGCCGAGCTGACGGGGCACAGACGCGCGCCGCCGTGAGCAGGGCCGCCGGGACTGGCGCCCGGCGACTGGGGGCTCCGCGCGCGGAAAAGCGGGCCGGCGCGTTTGGCGACGCGGCTTGCATCCGCCCCAGCCAGGGCGCGTTGCCAATGCCTGCGAGCCAAACGCGCAATGCGCCCTAGGCGGGCTCGCCGGGGCCGGTCCAGGCGTAGCCATGCTCGGCGGCCAGGCGCCGCGCCTCGGCCGCCCGCGCCGCCAGCCCCGGCGGATCCAGGGCGAATCGCCCGGCCAGATCCAGCTCGATCAGCGCGAGCGTGATCTGGCGGAAGGGAGCGCGAACGCCCTGGAGCGCGCACTGGCGATAGGCGGCCTTGGCCTGCTCCAGCGCCGGCAGGGCGCGGCGGTCGCCCAGCGCGCCGTAGGCCTGGGCGATGCTGTAGTGCCCGACGCAGAGCATATCCGGCCGGGGC
>DASWWB010000110.1:0-1804 GCA_036406115.1 Herpetosiphonaceae bacterium | reverse complement strand
GCCTGCCGGCGGCGCTGTGGCTGGCGGCCCACCGCCCCCCCGGCGCCGGCCGCCCCGCGCCCATCCACCAGCTGCCCGACGACCTGTTCGCCGAGGCGATCCGGCGGCTGGGCGGCACCCCCGACGAGGTCCTGGCCCATCCCGAGCTGCTTGAGCTGTTCCTGCCGGTGCTGCGCGCCGATTTCGCCCTGCTGGAGACCTATGATCCGCCGGCACCAGGGAGCGGCAGGGCGCCGCTGGCCTGCCCGCTCACGGTGTTCGGCGGCGAGGACGACGAGGTGGCGAGCCCGGCCCAGCTCGCGCACTGGCGGGCCGGCGCCGGCGGCCCCTTCCGGCTGAAGCTCTATCCCGGCGGCCACTTTTTCTTCAGCGACCACGAGGCGGCGCTGCTCGGCGAGGTGCTGGCGGACCTGCGCGCCATCGAAGGCGGCGGCTAAGTCTGTCACTTTTTATGGCGTTCGCGGGCTGGGCGGCGCGGCGGCTGCCGGCTATACTGGCGGCAACCAGCGCTTGCGGCGCGGGAAGATGGTCGCGCGGGCGCTCGGGGATCGCGTCGGCCAGGCGCCGGCGTCCTCCCGGCGGGGGAGGAAACTCCAGCCTTGACGGTCCTTGGGGGCTATAGTATCTTGGCCCAAGCAAGAGACAGCGACACCACCACCCCAACGCTGAAACGAGCAGGCTGGCACCGACCGGCCCGCCGCGGGCCCGGCCCCGGCGGGACAGCCGCCGTCGCTCCGAGCGACGCGCCGCCCGGCCCCCATGCAAGGATGCACTATGGATTCGCCCACCGCCCAGATTGAAGCCTGGATCCTCGGCCACCTCGCCGACCGCCTCGGGCTGGAGCCGGCGGAGATCGACCCGCACCGGCCGTTCGCGGAGTACGGGCTGGCCTCGCTGGAGGGCGTCAATCTGGTCAAGGAGCTGGCGGGGCTGCTCGGGCGCGAGCTGCCGCTGACCCTGGCATGGGAGCAGCCGACCGCCGCCGCCCTCGCCGCCCATCTCGCCAACGAAGCGCCTGCCGCGCCGCGCATCAGCGCCGGGCAGCAGCCCGCGCCCGAAGGCGCCGTGGCGATCATCGGCATGGGGGCGCGCTTCCCCGGCGCGCCGGGCCTGCGGGCGTTCTGGGAGCTGCTGAGCGCCGGCGGCGACGCGATCACTGAGGTGCCGCCGGAGCGCTGGCCGCTCGACCAGTTCTACGATCCCGATCCGACCCAGCCGGGCAAGCTGGCCAGCCGCTGGGGCGGCTTCGTCGCCGGCATCGATCAGTTCGACGCCGAGTTCTTCGGCCTGCCAGACCACGAGGCGGCCCACCTGGATCCGCGCCAGCGCCTGATCTGCGAGACCGCCTGGGAGGCGCTGGAGGACGCCGGCATCCCCCCGCTGAGCCTGGCCGGCAGCAGCACCGGCGTCTTTGTCAGCACTCTCAGCGCCAACTACGGCTCGATTATCTTCAACTACTACCCGGAGACCGTCCGCGCCGCCACCGGCACCGGCAACGGCGACAGCGTCATCGCCAACCGCCTCTCCTACCTGCTGGACCTGCGCGGCCCGAGCATGGCGATCAACACCGCCTGCTCCGGCGCCCTGGTGGCGCTCCACCTGGCCTGCCAGAGCCTGCGCGCCGGCGAGTCGCAGCTGGCCCTCGCCGGCGGCGTCAACCTGCTGCTCAAGCCCGACGACACCATCTTTTTCACTAAAACCGGCGCGCTGTCGCCCGACGGCCGCTGCAAGGTCTTCGACCGCGCGGCCAACGGCATCGTCCGCTCGGACGGCGCCGGCGTGGTCGTACTCAAGCCGCTGGAGC
>DASWWB010000109.1:0-6340 GCA_036406115.1 Herpetosiphonaceae bacterium | reverse complement strand
TCGCATCGACGGCCAGCTGGCGCAGGCGGCGCAGCTGGCCGCGGGCGGTAAGTTCGGGGAAGGATTTCATCAAGCGTGTCTCCGCAAATGGTTGGGAGACAGTCTAGGGGCGGCGGGGGCGGCTGCGTTCAGCCGCGGGGCGGATCCTGGCGTTGCCCAAGATCCGCCCCGGCGGGCTACTTGTCGAAATCGGCGCGCACGATCGAGCCGGAGCGATTGGCCCAGTGCAGGCTGCGAGCGGTGGCGCGCAGGCCGGCGGGAAAATCCTGGCCGGTGACGACCACGCGCGGCGCGAGGGTGTCGAACGGCGCGTAGCTGATCTGGCCGGTCATGTCGGACCAGAACAAGCCGGCGTCGGTCGCGGCCAGGCCCAGCGGCGGGCGGTTCGGCGCCAGCTCGCGGCGGGCCGCGCCGTCTTTGGCGGCGACCACGATGACGGACGGCTGGTCCGGGCCGCGGGTCTCGTAGGCCACGATCAGCTGGCTCGGGCCGAGGGCAAGATGGGCCTGGCGGGGCGCGCCCAGATCCTTGAGCAGCGCCTGGGCGGCGCCGCCCTCCTTCGGCGCGCGCTTGACCTCGCCCGCCGCCGTCGCCCAGTAGACGAAGGATTTGTCGGCGGCGAGGGCCAGGACCTGGCCTTGGCCGCTGGCGATGATCCGGGCCGGGCCGCCGGCTTTGCCGAGCGCCTTGATCTCGCCGCCGGCGTTGGCCCAGTAGGCGCCCTCGGCGTCGACCGCCAGCTTGAGCGGCGCGCCCGGGTCCTTGGCCAGGATCTCGGGCTCGCCGCCGGCGCGGGCCAGCCGCCAGAGCGCGCCGTCGCCGATCCAATAGACATACCTTTGATCCAGCCCCATAGCGACCATCTGGCCCTGGGCGACGCCGAACGCGCCGAGCGGGGCGCCGTCCGGCCCGGCCGCGCGGAGCGTGTGGCGCTCGGCGCCGGCCTGGTTTTGGGCGGCGTCGGCCCAGACCAGGCCGGCGGCGTCGGCGTCGAAGCGGGCGGGGCTGGCGCCGCTCCAGACGACCGGGGTCAGCGCGTAGGCGTTGCTGTGCAGCTCGTAGCCGAGGCGGCCGAGGGTCAGCGCGTTGCGCTCGAACGACCACTCGAAGCGGGCGCGCTCGAACTGCTGGGCCAGCACGTAGTCGCCCGAGCTGTTGATTTCGAAGCGGGGCGACGTGAGCGGCTTGCCGAACAGCGCCAGGCTGCGGCCGTACGAATCAAGCTTGGGATCGAGCAGGCCGTGGCTTTCCCAGAACGAGCGGAAGCCGGTCCGGGCGCGGCCGGCGGCCTCGTCGCGGCCGAAATCGCAGACAGCGTGGCCGGTGTCGAAGGCCAGGCAGCTGTCGGCGGCGGCGCCCGGAGGGCTCCCGGGCCGCGGCGTGGCGCTGCGCCAATCGACCCCGCGGCCCACCAGCTGATCATCGCCCAAGCGGCCGAGCTGGACATCGTAGGGCGCGGCGGCCTCGGGGTGCAGCTCGAAGCGGGCGCGCTCGAAAACCTGGGTCAGATAGGTCTGGTTGGTGTCGCGGTTGAGCTGGTCGCCGGCGGCGGTGAGCGGCAGGCCGAAGACCGGCAGGCCGCCGTTCTGCTCCCAGTAGGCGCGGAAGCGGCCGGCGACGCACTGGCCGGTCTCGGCGAAGCAGAGCCGGTCGTCGAGCGGCGGGGTGGCGCGGGCGGGCGGGGCGCCGGCGGCGAGCATGAGGCCCAGCGCCAGCGCCAGCAAACTGATTCGTCGCATCACAAACTCCTTGTGCCGGCCGGGCGGCTGGCCGCGGGCCGGCTGTCGCGTGTCCCAGCGCTAATTCTAGCCAGGAGCCGGTGACGATGGGCTGAGAATTCCGTCAGGCGGCGGTGACGGGGATCGGGGATTGGGGACTGGGGATTGGGGATTGGGGTGCACGGATTCTCATGGCGGCGCCCGCCTTGCCGCCGTCCGGCCTGATCCCCGATCCCTGACCCCCAGCGAGCAACGCGAGCGCCCCTCGATTCGCGGCCTGATTGCCTGGGCTGCCGGATCCGCTATACTGGGGCGGACCACACGAAACGAGGAACGCCAATGACACTCAAGGAAACGTTGCGCCAGACAGCGATCAACATCAAAGTCGAGCATACGGTCTTCGCGCTGCCCTTCGCCTATCTGGGCATGGTGCTGGCGCGCAAGGAATTGCCGTCGCTAGGGATTATCTTGTTGGTGACGGTGGCGATGGTGGCGGCGCGGACGGCGGCGATGTCGCTGAACCGCTACCTGGACCGCCAGTTCGACGCGCGCAACCCGCGCACCGCCAACCGGCCGGTGCCCGCCGGCCAGCTTTCGGCGCGCTCGGTGCTGCTGGTGGGGCTGATCTCGCTGGCGGTGCTGGTGGGGGCGGCGGCGCTGCTCAACCCGCTCTGCCTGGCGCTGTCGCCGATCGCGGTGCTGGCGCTTGCCGGCTACTCCTACCTGAAGCGCTTCACCTGGCTCTGCCACTTCGGCCTGGGCTTCACCGACGCGATCGCGCCGGCCGGCGGCTGGCTGGCGGTGCGGCCGGAGTTCACGGGGGCCATGCTGCTGCTGGCGGCGGCGGTGGGCATCTGGATCGCGGGCTTCGATCTGATCTACGCCTGCCAGGACGTGGAGTTCGACCGCCGCGAGGGGCTGCACTCGCTGCCGGCGCGCTTCGGCGTCGCGGCGGCGCTGCGGGTCTCGTCGGCGCTGCACGTGGCGATGATCGGCCTGCTGATCGGCGCCGGGCTGCTGCTCGGGCTCGGCTGGATCTACTACCTGGGCGTGGCGGCGGCGGCGGCGCTGCTGGTCTACGAGCACCGGCTGATCAACCCGCGCGACCTCTCGAAGATCGATCTGGCCTTCTTCACCGTCAACAGCTACATCGCCGGCGTGCTGTTCGTCTTCACCCTGGCCAGCCTGTACCTGTGACTCTACGACGCGCTGTCGTTGTACAATGGCCGCCGCCAGTTTTGCACAAGGAGCGCGCCATGAATCGCATTCAGCGGATGATTGAGCACTACGATCGGCTGCCCGAGGGCGTCCAGTTCGCGCGGCCCGAGGACCTGGTCCACCTGGCGCGCAGCCGCGAGCTGCGCGCCGACGCCCGCATCCTGGACGTGGGCTGCGGCCAGGGCCAGACGGCGCTGGCCCTGGCGGCGGCCTTCCCGCAGGCCCAGGTGATCGGCATCGACCTGGCGCGGGGCCAGATCGATCGCGCCCAGGCGGCGGCGCGCCAGTCCGGCCTGCCCAACGCCCAGTTCCAGGTCGCGGACTGGCAGCAGTTCGGCCTGCCGCCGGACGGCGTCGACCTCGTCGTGGCGACCCAGGTCGTGCAGTTCCTGGACGATGAGCAGGCCTTCGCCGAGTTCGTCGCCGCCGCGCTGGCGCCGGGCGGCCTGCTGCTGCTGCGGACCATGCTGCTGCCGGAGGAGGATCCGGGGCGGGCCTTCGCCAACCGGGTGCTGCTCCAGTTTATCAAGCACAGCGTGCGCTTTTACTCGGAGCGCGACCTGGCCGAGCTGTTCCGCGAGGTGGGTTTGAGCCGGCTTCGGATCGACAAAGAGGAGATGTGGCTGGACGACCTGCCAGCCGACCGCGACGAGCTGCTGCGGCGCGAGCTGCGCGACGAGCGGCTGGAGATCGAGGATGTCCAGCGCTGGTTCTGGGCCGGGACGCTGGGCGCGGTCAAGCGGTGAGGAGGGAGCATGACAGTCCGACGGGAGCGGCAGATCGAGATCGCGGCGCCGCCGGTGCAGACGGCAGGATGGGTGCGGCGGGCGCTTGCGGCCCAGAGCGGCGAGTTCAGCTACAAGATTCTCAATGACGCGCTGGAGAGCGGCGGGTCGGAGGCGCGGATCATCCCGCGCTGGTATCCGCTGCTGGCGAGCACGGGTTTCAGCGTAGCGCTGCGGCCGGGGGCGGCCGGCACCCTGGTCACGGCGGCGACGCGCTCGCAGTTTTTCGTCATCGGCGATATCTTCGGCTTCTACAACCGCTACCTCGATGTGTTTTTCGCCAGCCTGGAGGCCCAGCGCCGGCTCGGCTAGCGGGGGCGCGGATAGCGCGGTATGCTACAATAGCCGGCAGACATTTGTCTGCCGGCGCGCCGTTTTAGGCGGCTGCGCCTTGGTTTTATGCATCGATGGGCGCCTCGGCGCCCGTGGGAACAGGATATGCCAACGCCTTCAATCATCGCGCTGGACGGCCCCGCTGCGTCGGGAAAATCCACGCTGGGCCAGCTGCTGGCCACCCATTTCGGCTACGTTTATTTCGACACCGGCATTCTCTACCGCGCCGTGACCTATCTGGCGCTGAACCAAGGACTGGAGCTGGCCGACGGCAAGCGGCTGGCGGACCTCGCGGCGCGGACCGTCTTCACCGTTGAGCCGCCGCTGGAGGCTGACGGCCGCCAGTACACTGTGCGCGCCGACGGCGAGGACATCACCTGGCCGCTGCGCTCGGCGACCGTCGAGCGCCACGTCTCGCAGGTCTCCTGCCACCCGGAGGTGCGGGCGGCCCTGCTCAAGCAGCAGCGCGACATCGGCCGGGCCGGCCAGGTCGTGATGGCCGGCCGCGACATCGGCGTCGTGGTGCTGCCCGAGGCCGATCTGAAAATCTACCTGGACGCCTCGGTCGAGGAGCGGGCCAAGCGCCGGGCCGCCGAGCTGCAACGGCGCGGCAAGGCGGTCACCTACGAGGACGTGCTGAGCGACCTGGCCCGGCGCGACGCCCGCGACGCCGGCAATACGCTGCAGGCCGAGGACGCCCACGCGCTCTCGACCGACGGCAGGACGCCCGATCAATTGCTGGCGGCGATCCTGGCGATGATTAACCAGGCCTGAGGCGGCGCCTGGCTGGACTGTGAGGCTGCATGTCGCGGTTCTATCGCTTCTATCACTATCTGGCCAAAGTGCTGTTCTGGCTGCTCACCCGCCGGGTCCGCGTGCGGGGCGTGTACAACGTCCCGCGCAGCGGCCCGGCGATTTTAATCAGCAACCACCTGAGCTACAGCGATCCCGCCTCGATCATCGGCTTCGTGCCGCGCCAGGTTTTTTTCATGGCCAAGAGCGAAATGTTCGACGGCGGCTTCATGGATTGGGTCGTGACCAAGGCCGAGGCGTTCCCGGTCAAGCGCGGCCAGATCGACATGGACGCCATGCGCCATGCGGTGGCGATTCTCAAGCGCGGCGATTTGCTCGGGATCTATCCCGAGGGCACCCGCTCGAACTCGCACCGCATCCGCGAGGGCCGGGCCGGCGTGATCACGATCGCCCGCCAGAGCGGCGCGCCGATCATCCCGGTGGCGATCACGGGCATGGAGCATGTCTTCCGGCGGCGCTTCCCCTGGATCGGCAGGCCGGATGTGACGATCACGATCGGGCCGCCCGTCACGCTGGCCGAGCTGGCGGGCAGCG
Source organism: Herpetosiphonaceae bacterium (assembly GCA_036406115.1). Taxonomy (GTDB): domain Bacteria; phylum Chloroflexota; class Chloroflexia; order Chloroflexales; family Herpetosiphonaceae; genus DASWWB01. The sequence continues at coordinate 939 of DASWWB010000109.1, read as the reverse complement.
ATCCGCGCCAGGCCGACCGCGAGCAGCTCGCGGGGGCGGCGATGGAGCGCATCGCCCGGCTGCTGCCGCCCGACTACCAGAGCCCGCCCCTGCCGGCCAGCCTGCCTCAGCCGTAAAGGAGCCACGCCATGCGCACGCGACAACGGCGCCCCCGCGTCCCGAGCAACCTGAATCTCCAGCCCGGCGAGCGGGTGATCACGACCGCCCACCGCCACTGGGCGGTGCTGATGATCCGCGAGATTCCGCTGCTGATTGTCTGGCTGATTTGCTCGTTCGTGTTCCTGGGCCGCATCCCGACCTTCGGCATGGACGGGATCAACTGGTTCCTGTTCATCCTCGGCTCGACGGTCTTCCTGGCGATGGTCTACGTCTATTTCGACTGGCACAACGATGCGCTGATCGTGACCACCGAGCGGGTGATCGAGGTTGACGAGCGGCTATTTTTCAGCGTCCAACGGAATGAGCTGTACAACCGCGACATCCAGGACGTCAAAATGACGACGGAGTCGGTGATCGAGCGCCAGTTCAACTACGGCAGGATCGACGTCGAGACCGCCAGCCGCCTGCGCAATATCCACTTCAGCGGCGTGGCCAGCCCAGGGCTGGTGCGCGAGGCGATCCTGCGCCAGGTCAACCCGCTCAAGGCCGACACCCAGGTCGAGCGGCGGCGCCAGCTGGTGCGGGCCAAGGTGCTGGGCCAGGGCGCGCCGCCAGCGCCCCCCGCGCCGCCCCAGCTCATCCCGGAGGGCATGTACGGCCGCGGCTTCCTCGGCATCATCCCGCCGAGCCCGACCAGGCGCGGCGATTCGATCATCTGGTACAAGCACTGGATCTTTTTGTTCGTCGAGATGGCCAATCCCGTGCTGCTGCTGCTGATCGCGGTCATCGCCTGGAACCTGCTGCGCGGCGGCGGGTTCCTGGCCGGCAGCGGCGCCGAGG
>DASWWB010000108.1:0-7633 GCA_036406115.1 Herpetosiphonaceae bacterium | reverse complement strand
GGCGCTGATCGGCGGGCTGCTGGTGATCCTGACCGGCGTGATCGAAGTGCTGGTGATCCTGACCGGGGTCGCCGAGCCGCCGGGAGCGCCGCTCCTGCGGGCGGCCCGGCGCCTGCTGCCGGCGGGCGTGGGCGGCTTCTGGCTGGCCGGCGTCGTGGCGGCGCTGCGGCGGATCCAGCGGTCGGAAAAGGGGTAACAGGAGAGTCGTCAGTCGTCAGTCGTCGGTCGCCAGGACGTGCCCAGGGCGCCAATTGGCAGCCTGGCGCACTGATGGGCGCATCCCTAAAACCATCAGCCGCCAGGGGCGCGTTGCCCCTGGCGACTGACGGCTGATGGCTGACGACTACATGCTACCGGGGCATAATCAAGCCGTAGTTGCCGTCGGTGCGGCGGTAGACCACGGAGACCTTCTCCGTCTCGGCGTCGCGGTAGACGAAGAACGAGTGGCCCAGCAGCTCCATCTGCTCGATCGCCTCGTCGCTGAACATGGGGCGGAGCGTGACCTCCTTGGCGCGGAGCAGCTGGCGCTCCTCGTAGGGATCCGGCGCCTCCTCCGTCTCCTCGGCGGCGTCGACGGGCTCAAGCGCGGGCAGCGGCGTGTCGATGACCTCGCCGGCCTGGCGGCGCAGCCGGCCGCGGCGGTAGTGCTTCTCCTTGAAGCGGCGGATTTGGCGCTGGAGATTATCATGGACGCGATCGACGGCGGCCGCCAGCTCTTTGTCGCGCTCCTCCGCGCGCAGCAGCACGCCATGCTCGGCGATCAGCGTCACCTGGATGGTGAAGACCTCGCCCATGCCGCGCAGGGTCTCGTGGCGCGCCTCGACGCGCCAATCGCTGATGCCTTCGAGATATCGCTCAAGCTTGCCAAGTTTCGCCTGGATATAGTCGCGTTGACTGTCGTGAAGTTTCATGTTGCGGCTCTTGATGTTCCAGTCCACGGCAACCTCCTTGCACTAATTGGGTCGGGGGCTTAAAGCCGCGCCAGCCTGCCACCCTCGCGGGCGACAGGCTGGCGCCGGTCAACTGCTCCATCGGAACACACACTGGTGAACAAGCATACAACGCTCCTCAAACTGGGAACTGGCTCCAAAAGGCGACAGTTGGGGAGGAGGCTAGCGGGGATTGCTCGGTGTCACGGTCGTCGTCGAAGTAGCCCGTGTCTTCGAAACCGACGACGTACCAGTGACGGGACCCGCAGCGCGGACATGCAATATCACCGTGCTCGTAGGGCTGGCTTTCCTGAGTAAGGCCGCCATAGCCACACATGTCGCAAGAATACGCATCGAACATCGATGTCCCTCCTTTCGTCCTGTGCGGCTCCGGATGGAGCAGTGGACTCATTGTACTACGGGGTTCGGTCGGTTTGCAAGGATAGGGCCACGGGCGCTGGGTGGAGGGATCGCCACCGCTGAGGGATCAGGGGCCAGGGGTCAGGGGTCAGGCCGAACCACAGGATGACTTGGCGCCGCCAGGCGAATCTTGCGGCTGCCTGGTGTCCGGGGAGCATAATCCAGCCACGGGCGCGGCCTGCCCCCTGACCCCTGGCCCCTGAATCGTGCTATAATCCCCCCATCGGCACAGACGGAGCCCGTCGATTGGGCGAACGCGCAGCAGAGAGCCGCCGGAAGGTGCGAGGCGGCAGCGCGGGCCAATCCATCCAGCTCCCGAGCCGCGATGCGCGAGCATCCGGGTCGCTTCCGTTAGCGAGCATTCGAGGCCGCCCTCGCGGGGCGCGGCGAACGAAGGTGGCACCACGGAGGCTTACGGCCCTTCGTCCTTCACAGGACGGGGCTTTTTTTGTTAACGATGACACTCGATCTTTTTGGCCCGCAGTCAATCGACGAGCTGGCCGACCAGGTGCGCGCCTGCCAGCGCTGCGGCCTGCACCAGACGCGCAAGCAGGCGGTGCCGGGCGAAGGCGATCCGGCGGCGCGGATCATGTTCATCGGCCAGGGCGCCAGCGAGGCCGACAACATCACCGGCAGGAACTACTCGGGGCCGTCCGGCGCGGTGCTGGATATGGCGCTGGAGCGGGCCGGGCTGGATCGGTCCCAGATTTACCTGACCAACATCGTCAAGTGCGTGCCGCTGGCGCCGCGCCGCGAGGACGGGGTCCTGGACTACCGGGCGCCCAAGAGCGCCGAGGTCCGCGCCTGCCGGCCCTGGCTGGACACCGAGATCGCCCTGGTGCGGCCCAAGGTGATCGTGGCCTGCGGCGCGCCCGCCGCCCAGGCGCTGATCGACCCCGGCTTCCGCCTGGCGGAGGAGCGCGGGATCTGGCGGACGGGGCCGTTCGGCATCCCGGCCATCGCCACCTGGCAGCCGGCCTACCTGATGCGGATGAAAGAGTGGGACCGGCCGCGGGCGGTCGAGGGCTGGCAGCAGCTGGTCGCCGATGTGCGGGCGGCGGCCGAGCGCAGCAGGGAGTAGCGCCATGACAAACCTCGCGATCGCGCTTGGCAGCATCGCCGCGCTGGCGGCCGTGCTCTGGATTTTCAGCCGCGTGGCCTGGGGCGGCGGCATGCGCGGGCCGGACTTCGCGGCCTACGCCGGCGAGCAGCAGGCGTTGCCCGACGCGCAGGTCCGGCCGCTGCCCGGCGCCGATCCCGAGCGGACCGAATTCCGCTGCGCCCAGTGCTCGTTCGCCAAGGCCGTGCCGGGGCTCGCAAGCCTCCAGGCGACGCTCGCCGGCCTGGCGGAGATGCCGGTCAATCAGCCCTGCCCGGCCTGCGGCGGCGCGCTCCGGCTCGCGCTCAGCCGCCAGATCACCCACTACGGCCCCGGCGGCGCCGTGAGCTTCACTGCGCGGCGCATGGGCGGCCAGGGAGGGCGCGGGCCGGAGATCGAGATCGACGGGACCATCTATCGTTCGTTGCATGAGATCGCCGACCCGGCCCTGCGGCGGCAGGTCGCCGAGGCGCTCAATCTGAGTGAGGACACCGATGATTATTCGCGGAACCAGTGAGGATGTGCGCATCAACCGGGCCGGCCGCCTGGCGCCGGGCCAGCTGGAGCGCCTGCGCCGGCTGACGCCCTATCGGCTGCCGGCGCTCCCCGGCCTGCTGATCGGCGCGCTGCTGGCGGTCTACGGCGGGACGCGCCAGGATACGGTCGGCTGGGTCATCGTCGGCCTCGGCCTGTACCTGGCCCTGAGCAGCTGGCTGCGCTTCCGCCAGCAGACCAAGCTCAAGGCCGGCGAGACCGAATCGTTCGTCGGCGTGCTGGAGCGCGCCAAGCCCTCGCCCATGGCCGCCTTCGAGGCCGAGCTGACGATCGGCGGCCAGAACTACGTGTTGCTCTCCGAGCTGGGCGACGCCCCGCTGCGCTCCGGCACCCGCTACCACTGCCACGTTGTCAACGGCATCTCGCGGATGGGCATCATCGTGTCGATGGAGGACGCATGAGACAGCCCAAGGGGCGCCGGGCGCGGCCCCCGCGTCCGAGCCCTGTCACCGAGGCCGCCGCGCCGCAGGCCGGATTGGCCTGGGGCCGGCCCGAGGAGCTGCGCGCCAACCGCAAGGGCGAGCTGCATCCGGCCCAGCGCCTCCGGATCAAGCGGATCTCGATTTTCGATCCCTGGCTGCGCCTGGCCTTCGGCGGCTTTTTCCTGCTGTTCGGCCTGACCCAGCGCTTCGACTCCTGGCAGAGCTGGGTGCCGCTGGCGATCTCGGCCCTGCCGCTCCTCAGCGCGCTCAACGGCCTGCTCGCCGGCCGCCGCCTGACGATGGCGACGGTCGAGACCGTCGAGGGCCAGGTCGAGGAGGTGCGGCCCAGCAAGGGCGAGGCGGTCGCCGCCACCCTGCTCCGCGACGGCCGCACGATGTTGCTGCTGGACGACGAGGGCGCGGGCGAGCTGCCCAAGCCCCTGACCACCTATCGCTTCCACGCCGTCTTCGGCGTGATCCGGCCGCCGATCGTGCTGGCGGTCGAGTCGCTCGAATAGCAGTTTGATTGGAGGAATCGCATGCTTGATATTCGTCTGTTCCGCGAGGAGCCGGAGACCGTCCGCGACGGGTTTCGGCGGATCGGCGCCGATCCGGGCCTGGTCGACGCCGTGCTGGTGCTCGATGTCCGCCGCCGCGAGCTGGTGACCGAGGCCGACCGGCTCAAGGCCGAGCGCAACGCCGGCTCGAAAGAGGTGCCCAAGCTCAAGGACAAGGCCGAGCGCGACGCCAAGATCGCCGAGATGAAGGGTCTCAGCGACCGCGTCACCGACCTGGACGCCCAGGTGTCGGCGGCCGACGCCGAGCTGGAGCGGCTGATGCTCAGCCTGCCCAACCTGCCCCACCCCGATGTCCCGGTCGGCGCCGACGAGCACGCCAACGTGGTGGTCCGCACCGAGGGCGCGCCCCGCGAGTTCGCCTTCGCGCCCAAGCCGCACTGGGAGCTGGGCGAGGCGCTCGGCATCCTCGATTTCGAGCGCGGCATCAAGATCAGCGGCTCGCGCTTCTATATCCTCAAGGCCGCCGGCTCGCGGCTCCAGCGCGCCCTCGCCGCCTGGATGATCGACATGCACGTCGCCCAGCACGGCTACACCGAGGTCACCCCGCCCTACGTCGTCAAGGAGGCGACGATGGTCGGCACCGGCAACCTGCCCAAGTTCCGCGACGGGCTGTTCCACCTGGAGGACCAGGATCTGTGGCTCATCCCGACCGCCGAGGTGCCCGTCACCAATCTCTACCGCGAGGAGATTCTGGAGCACGGCACGCTGCCGATCTACCATGTGGCCCACACGCCCTGTTTCCGCAACGAGCAGCTCAGCGCCGGCAAGGACGTGCGCGGGATTAAGCGGCTCTACCAGTTCGACAAGGTCGAGATGGTCAAGTTCGTCGAGCCCCACACCAGCTACGACGAGCTGAAGACGCTGATCGACAACGCCGAGGACATCTGCAAAGGCCTGGAAATCCCCTACCGGCTGCTCCAGCTCTGCACCGGCGACCTGGGCGTGGCGACGATGAAGTACGATCTTGAGCTGTGGGCGCCGGGCGTCCAGGAGTGGCTGGAGGTCTCGTCGTGCGCCAACTTCGGCGATTATCAATCGCGGCGCGCCAACATCCGCTACCGGCCCGTCGCCGGCGCCAAGCCCGAGTTCGTCCACACGCTCAACGGCTCGGGCCTGGCCCTGCCCCGCGTGATGATCGCGATCATGGAAAACTACCAGCAGGCCGACGGCTCGATCGAGATTCCCAAGGTCCTGCGGCCGTACATGGGCGGGCTTGAGGTGATTCGCTAAGGAAGGAGTCGTCAGTCGTCAGTCGTCAGGTTGGAAATTCCGATCATCACAAGGATCGTTGCTGAGGCCGACAGGTGACAGCGTGTTTCTCCGGGCTGCGGCTGACGACTGACGACTGATAGCTGACGACTTCCCAACAAGGAGCCAATCCATGCTCATCGACCTCCACACCCACACGATCGCCACGCCGCACCACTCGCACTGGGAGCCGGCGGCGCTGGCTGCTGCTGCGGCGGCGGCAGGCATCGGCGTGCTGGCGATCAGCGACCACAACACCACCGCCCAGGTCGCGGCGGCGCGGGCTGCGGCCGAGGCGGCCGGGCTGCGATTCATCAGCGGCGTGGAGCTGGACACCGCCTTCAATGGCAAGCTCTGGCACACCCATGTCTACGGCTTGGACCCGGCCGACCCGGGGCTGCTGGCGCTCTGCGAGGCCGTTGTCAGCCGCAACCGGGCCGACGCGCTGGCGCTGGCAGATGAGATGCGCGGCGCCGGCCACCGCCTGCCGTTCCTGGAGGCGATCGAAGCCGAGCGGCCGGCCAATCTGGCCGACGTGGCCCACGCGCTGGTCAAGGCCGGCGTGGTGCCGGGCGAGCCCGGGGTCGAGGACGAGGCCGCCGGCATGGCCTGGCTGCTGCGCCAGCGCCCCGACGCCTATCATCCGGTGACCGTGGCCGAGGCGGTCGCGGCGGCCCATGCCGGCGGCGGGCTGGCGGTGCTGGCCCACCCGGGCCGCGAAAAAAGCGTCTACGCCATTCCCGCCGACGCCGCCGACATCGCGGCCCTGGCGGAGATCGGCCTCGACGGGCTGGAGGCTTTCTATCCGACCCACAGCCCGGCCCAGGTGGCGCTCTACCGCGAGCTGGCGGCGCGGCACGGCCTGCTCGTCACCGCCGGCTCCGACTCGCACGGCCCGCGCGACGGGCTGCGCGGCCATCCCGCCGCCGACTGCGCCGCCTTCCTGGAGCGCTTCGGCGTCAGCGCGTAGCGGCCGGTCACGCCGACGGAATCAACGCAAAGGCCGCGCAATCGCTGCGCGGCCTTCCTGTGTCCAAAGCTGCGAAATCAGCGCATAGCGGCGCGGGCCGGCAGGTGATTGGCCCGCACGTGCTCCAGCAAGCCGCGGCAGGCCTGGTCCAGCATCTCGTAGACGCCGTCGAAATCGCCGGTGTACCAGGGGTCGGGCACGCTGCGGCGGCGCGGCCCCTCGGGGATGAAATCCAGCAGGTAGTGGATGGGCGGCGGGTTCTGCTTGGAGAACAGGCCGAGCATCGAGAGCACGTTGTCATCGTCCATGGCCACCAGCAGATCGAAGCGGTCGGCGTCCTGGCGCTTGAACTGGCGGGAGGCGTGGCGCAGCTCGATGCCGTGCTTGCGCAGGACCGCCAGCGTGCCGCGATGCGGCTGCTCGCCGGCGTGCCCGCCGCTGGTGCCGGCCGAGTCAACTTCGATCTGATCGCTCAAACCCGCCTCGCTCACCAGATGGCGCATAATCCCCTCGGCCATCGGCGAGCGGCAGATGTTCCCCAGGCAGACAAACAGAATCCGAATCACGATGCATCTCCTTCCTGAACCCTAAGACGATGGTTCCTGCGCCTGCGCCGGCTTCTCCCCGGCGTAGGCGCGATACGAGTCGCGGAGCAATTCGACCGGATGGCGCGACGGCTTGCCGGTGGCGTGGGTGATCTGCCAGCGGCATGTTTCGCTGTCGCAGAGCGTCGCCTCCGCCTGGCGGGCGCTGACCCAATCGAACAAGGGCGCGCCGACAGCCATGGCGATGTCGTATTTTTCGCGCTTGAGGCCGTAGGTGCCGGCGATCCCGCAGCAGGCGGCGCCGCTGGTGGCGATCTCCGCCCCGGGCACCAGCGCCAGGATGTCCAGCGCCGGCAGGCCGATCCGATGGGCCTTGAGCTGGCAGGGCGGATGATAGGGCTGCTCCCCGGCAACGCGGCCCAGCAGCCGATTGAAGCGTCCCTCGCCGTCGAGCAGCCGCAGATACTCGAAAATATCGTAGGTGTTCTCGGCCAGCAGCCGCACCTCGTCGTCGTGCCAGCCGAGCAGCTCAGGCGCCTCCTCCTTGAGCGTCAGCGTGCAGCTCGTCGAGGTGCCGACCACCGCATAGCCCCGGCGGACCCAGGGCAGCAGCTTGCGCAGATTGCCGCGATGGGCGCGGCGGGCGGCGTCGAACTCGCCGTTCGAGAGCATCGGCAGGCCGCAGCACTGCTGCTGGCCGAGCACGACCTCGCAGCCGTTGCGCTCCAGCACCTCGATCGCGGCGATGCCGACGTGCGGCTCATAGTAGTTGGACGAGCAGCCGTGGAAATACACGACTTTCTTGGGCAGCGGCTGATGGGCGCCGGCCGGCGGCGGGGCGGAGCGGCGGCGGGAGGACAATCCCAG
>DASWWB010000107.1:0-2300 GCA_036406115.1 Herpetosiphonaceae bacterium | reverse complement strand
GGCTCGGCGTAGGCGCGGCGGTCGCGATCGGCAGCGGCGCGGCGACAATCCCGGCCCGGATCTGCTGGTCGCGGACCGCCTCGGCGATAACCCGGGGCTGGAGCGGGGCGATGGCGAGCCGGGCGTCGGCGCCGTAGTCGGCCCGCAGCGCGGAGTTGAGCGCCGCGCCCGGATTGAGGCTCAGGCTAAACGCCAGCTGGACCAGATAGCCGCTGCCAATCAATGCCAGCGCCAGCGCGGCCAGCGCCAGCCAGCCATTTTGCGACGGCCTACGCATGGACCGCCTCCTCGGCCACCGAATAGATCCGGACTTTGTTCTGCTTGCCTTTGATCTGGTGCTCGCCGAGATCCTCGACCGGCGGCAGGCTGCCGGGCGCCGCGTCCAGCGCCTGGTAGGTGTTGGCGCTGATCAGGATATCGCCGCCCAGCTCGCGGCTGAGGGCCTGGATGCGGGCGCTGAGATTGACCGCGTCGCCGATCACGGTGTATTCCATGCGCTGCTCGGCGCCGATCAGCCCGGCCACCGCCTCGCCGGTGTTGATGCCGATCCCGGTGTGGAGCGCGGCCTGGCCGTCGGCCGCCCGGCGCTGGTTCAGCTCGGCCATCCCGGCGCGGATCGCCAGGGCCGCCGCCAGCGCCGCCTGCGCCCCGGAGCGGCCGGCCGGATCATCTTCATCGAGGCCGAACAGCACCAGCGTCGAGTCGCCGCCGAACTTGTTGACCAGCCCGCCGTGGCGCTCGGCGGCCCGGACCACGACCGTGAAATACTCGTTCAGCGAGCGCACCACCTCGTCGGGCGCCAGCTCCTCGGACATCGCGGTGAAATTGCGGATATCGGTGAACAGAATCGAGAGCAGCCGCAGCTCGCCGGTGAAGTCGAGCGGGCGCTGGAGCACCAGATTGGCCACGGTGGGACTGACGAAGCGGCGGAGGATGTCCTGCACGCGCTCGCGCTCGCGCAGGCCGGCGACCATCGAATTATAGGTGTGGGTCAGCTCGCCCAGCTCGTCGTTGCTCAGCACCGGCAGCTGGCGCGAGAGATCGCCGGCCGAAACCGCCTCGGAGACTCCGACCAGGGCGTTGATCGGCCTGACGATGCGCCTGGTCAGCCAGAAGCCGGTCAGGATGATCGCCACGCTGCCGACGCCGAACAGCCCCAGCAGGCTGCCGGCGGCCTGGTTGCCGCGGGCCTCGGCGCCGGCGGTGGGCAGCGCCACGCCCAATCGCCCCAGCACCTCGCCCTGGCGGACCCGCAGCGGCCCCAGCACCTCGCCGTACGAGCGGCTGCCGAGGGTCAGGGTGCGAATGGGGGCGCTGGCGCCATCGATGGCGGCGGGATCGATCGGCTCGATGCGCTCGGCGCCAAGCGAGGTGGCGAGCGGCTGGCCGGCGGCGTCGTAGATCGTCACATCGGCGAGGGCGGCCTCGCGCCAGAGCTGGGTGAGGCGGCTGAGCGGCGTGCCGACCAGCACCGCCCCGGCCTGGGCCGACCCGTCGAACACCGGCCCGACAGTGTAGAGCACCCAGCCGCCGCCCTCGTCGCCAAGGCCGATGAACTTGTCGCCGCCCTCGTCGCTGCGGCCCTGGAGCACGGCGGCCACGAAAGGCCAGGCCGCCTGGCCCGCGCCCGGCTCGAAGCCGTAGTCGGCGGCGCCGGGGCCGGTGCGCTGGGCCGCCCACAGCGGCCGGCCCTGCATATCGAGGACCGCCACCCGCTCAAGCTGCTGGTTGACAACATAGGGAAAAACCAGATCAGCGATCGGCGGGCCGTCGCCGCCGCGCAGCGCCCCGCCCAAGCCGGCCAGATTGGCGATCGCCCGCACCGCCGCCAGCTGCTGCTCCTCCTGGCGCACCACGCTGTCCGAGACGCGCTGGCCGCCGTCGTTGAGCTGGCGGCTGAAGGCGTCGCTGAGGGCCTGGGCCTCCATCTGCGCCACGAGATAGATCGCCGCCAATCCGACGACAAGCGATAAAAACAGGTAGGGCGCTGTGATTTTCAAGCTCAGGCGGCGCTTGAACGTGTGGTCGCGGGGGGCGCGCTCCATTGCAGGCTCCAGCTTGGTGGCGGGTCAACGACTGGCGATGGGCTGACGTGGCTAGTTTAGACAGCCAGCCCATCCCTGTCAATTATTCTTAAGGGACTTTAACAAATACTAGCACCGGCTGGTCCTGTCCGTCAAGCAGCGTCAGCTCGGCGCCGGCGATCTGGAAGCGGCGGACGGTCTCCAGCGCCTTGAAGAAGGCGCTCTCCTGCTGCATGGCGTTGTTGTCGGCGCAGGCCATGAGGGTCGAGATGGCGG
>DASWWB010000106.1:0-2488 GCA_036406115.1 Herpetosiphonaceae bacterium | reverse complement strand
TGGCGCGCGCGCCGCGGGGCGGGCGGCGGATCATCGAATGCGGGGCCGGGCGCGGGTTCGGGGCGGGACGGGGCGTTGGCGGCGCGCTGGTAATAGCCGGCCCGCAGCGCGGGATCGTCGGTGACCTGGGTCAGCAGATACCAGGCGGCGCCGTTGTCGGGGTCGCGCTCGACCAGCTGTTCAAGCAGTCGGCGGGCCTCGTCGGCCCGGCCCATCACGAAGGCGAAGCGGGCCTTGTCGAGCAGCTCGGAGGTGGGATGCATCGTTCGCTCCAGTGGCGGCGGCGCGCCAGCTCCAGGCGCCGCCGGATCGGCGGGATCGTATGCCTTGACTACGCGCCCGCCGCCGCGAGAGATGCGCGCGGATGGCCGGGGCGGCCATCCGCCGCCGTCAGCAGGAAAACGGCGCCGGGTCGATGATCACCCTGGTGATGGACTGGCCGGCGGCGTTCTGCGCCTCCTCGGTCGAGATCCGCAGGTTGGTGCATTCCCCGCCCGAGCGCTCGACCAGGGTCTGGCCGGTGCTGCCGGCGCGCTCCCAGCCCTGCTCGACAAGCGCCTCGAAATAGGAATCCAGCACCGTGGACGGCCCGGCCCCGGGCACCTCCGCCACGGCGTGCCTCGTCCCCGGCGGCATGATCAGCGCCGGGCCGTCGGGCGCCGCGATCGCCGCCAGCACGGCGCAGCCGATCCAGCCCAGCGCGAAGGCCAACACATAGGTCGCCGCTGTCCGCCAATAACGCTTGAACCATCTCATGTTCATGAGGAACCTCCAAAACCCCGCAGCGGGGCCGACAGACTCACAGCGCGGGGCGTCCGAACGAGACACCCCGCGGCAGTTTCGGAGAAAAGGGGAGACGGGCGCCGGCCGCGTCACTGCCCCCGGGCGAGATCCCGGGGCTTGAGCAAGCGCTCAACAAGCTCCAGCAGCGTATCGGCGGCGAATGGCTTGGGGAGAAACGCATCGTAGACCGAGGTTCCGGCAATTGTGTGTTCCTGCAAGGCGCTGCACAAAATGATCGGCACCGTCGCGAACTCGGGCGTTCGCCGCACCAGGCCGCAGAAATCGCCCCCCGTCGTCCCTTCCATCGAGTGATCGCAAATCAACAGATCCGGCCGCGCGCCGCGCATCAGGCGCCAGGCCTCCCGGGCGTCATACGCCGTCAGCACCGCATGGCCGGATTGGGTGAGCAACAGCTCGAACATCCGGCGCAGGGGCGGCTCGTCATCCACCACCAGAATCGTCGCCATACGACCTCTCGTCCTACCGGACTGGATACCGGAGCGCCGCACAGAGCACAGCATCGCTCTGCGGCAGGCCGAATGGCGCCAAGGATACCACGGCCCGGCGATCATGCCAAACCGGCGCCGCGCCGCCGCGCCCGCGCGAGACCGGTTCATGGCCGGAGTGACAAGCGCGGCGCGCCAAGGTATGCTGGGAGCATCCATGCAAGCGCATCACGATGAGCGAGCGCCGCCATCCGCCGCGCAGGGCGGCCGCCGGGCGGCACACGTCCTGCACGGCACCGCAGCGGCGCATCATCGCCTGCATGCCGGCCCTTGCCACCCCATCAGCTGGGAGGAACACCATGAATCGACGCCCCTCTGGAATCATCAGTTTTTTCCGCGCGCTGCTGCGCGGCTTCGTCGGGCGCTGCCCCGAGTGCGGGAAGGGCAAGATTTTCCGCAGCTACTTCAAAATCCACGACACGTGCTCGGTCTGCCAGGCCCGGTTCAGCGGCAGCGGCAACCAAAGCACCGGCGCCATGGGCATCAATATCGTGATCACGATCGCGCTGGGCTTCCTGGGCGGCATCGGCCTCGTGCTGCGCTATCCCGACCAGGTCGGCTGGGGGCTGCTGGCCTTGTTCGCGGCGCTGGCGGTCTTCCACACGGTGTTTTATCACTTCGCCTACGGATTGTGGGTCGGCATCCTGGCGCTGACCGGCGATCTCCACGAGGAGCCCGACATCGTATGAGCGCCGCGAGCGGTTCCGATAGGCCGATGGTCCCGTCAAAACCCACGACCGGTACCAAACTCAGGTGGAACCGTAAGCTGCGAAGTAAGCGGCGGGGAGGATAGTGAGCGCAGATTGTTGGGAAACGACCACGCACAGGGATCGTTTTTCCACCGCACCGAGACCCAAAACGGCTAGCATACAAGGGTCGAGCTAGCAGCAGCATCACACAGGAGGCTTCGATGGCAACCATTCTGATCCTGGAAGACGACCCCAGCATTTGCCAGCTCCTGTCCCGCGTCTGCGCCGCCCACGGTCACACCGTCGTGACCGCCGCCGACGGGCTGGCGGGAGCGCGGCAGATCATCAGCGCCCACCCGGACTTGGTCATCAGCGACATCAATCTGCCCCTGCGCTCCGGGCCGGATGTGGTGGCCGGCGTGCTGCCCAGCCAGATCCCGGTCCTGTTTATCAGCGGCAACGGCCAGTCCTCGGTCAGCGTCAACGGCCGCACGCACCCGGTCATCGCCA
>DASWWB010000105.1:0-4337 GCA_036406115.1 Herpetosiphonaceae bacterium | reverse complement strand
ACGCCAGGCGGGCCGCCGATATTCGGCGGCCCGCCCTGCAACAGCGGTTTTTAGCTTGATTCACCCCGCGCGGCGCATCAGCTCAGCTAGCGGGCCTTGAGGCTGTCGCGGATCTCGCGCAGCAGCAGGATGTCCTCGCTCGGCTCGGGCGCCGCGGCGACCTCGGCCTCCTGCTTGCGTCGCACTTTGTTGATGCCGCGCACGATCAGGAACAGCACCAGCGCCACAATCAAAAAGTCGATGATGGTTTGGATGAAGTTGCCAACCAGAATCGGCGTCGTGCCGATCATAAACGAGAGGCTCTTGACATCCGGCTGGCCGCCGATCGCCGCGATCAGGGGCATGAGAATATCCTCGACCAGCGATGTCACAATCTTGCCGAACGCTGCGCCAATGATCACCGCCACCGCCAGATCGAACACGTTGCCCTTGAACGCGAACTCCTTGAATTCTTTCCACATCGCGGAATCCTCCTTGCGGCTTGGCTACAAGAAATCGCTATTTCCCGCCGTCACCTCCGGGGCCTCATCGCCAAGGATAGCATGCCGGTCGTATAAGTCAAAATTCTTAATGATTGGCTCACACCACTGCTTTGGCTGCGGCGCGGCCGGCGGCCCGGCCCGAGAAAATGCAGCCGCCCAGGAAGGTCCCCTCCAGCGCGCGGTAGCCGTGCATGCCGCCGCCGCCGAAGCCCGACACCTCGCCGGCGGCGTAGAGCCCGGGGAAGGGCTCGCCGCCCGCCCGCAGCACCCGGCCCTCCAGATCGGTTTCCAGGCCGCCCAAGGTTTTGCGCGTCAGGATCCAGAGCCGCACCGCGATCAGCGGCCCGGCGGCGGGATCGAGCAGCTTGTGGAGCTTGGTGACGCGGATCAGCTTGTCGCCGATGTAGGCCCGCGAGGCCCGGATCGCCGTCACCTGGAGATCCTTGCCGAAATTGTTGTCGATCTGGCGGTCGCGGGCCTCGACTTCGCGGGCCAGCGCGTCGGCGTCGATCAGCTGATCGCCTGCCAGCGTGTTCATGGCCCGCACCAGGTCGGGCAGCGTGTCGCGGACCACGAAATCGGCGCCGCGCTTCTTGAACAGCTCGACCGGCCCCGGCGCGCCCGGCAGCGCCCGGCCCAAGGTCATGCGGATGCTGCGGCCGGTCAGGTCGGGGTTTTGCTCCGAGCCCGAAAGCGCGAACTCGCGCTCGATGATCCGCTGGTTGAGCAGGAACCACGAGTAGTCGTAGCCGCTGGAGGTGATGTGTTCGAGCGCGCCCAGCGAATCGAAGCCCGGGAACAGCGGCGCGGGCAGCCGGCGGCCGTGGGCGTCGAGCCAGAGCGGCGTCGGGCCGCTGAGGATGCGGATGCCGTGCGAGCTCCAGATCGGGCTGTGATTCTGGATGCCCTCGGCGTAGTGCCACATCCGGTCAGGGTTGATGATCCGCCCGCCGCTGGCGCCGACCACCTCCAGCATCCTGCCGTCGACGTAATCCGGCACGCCGGACAGCAAGCGCTTGGGCGGCGGGCCGAGCCGGCGCGGCCAGGAGCGCCGCACCAAATCGTGGTTGCCGCCGATCCCGCCCGAGGTGACGATCACCGCCTGGGCGCGCAGGCTGAACTCGCCGGCGGTTTCGCGCGAGCTGGGCGCGCCGCGCTCCACGTCGCTCGGCGCCAGCAGGTCGCCGGTCACGCCCTCCACCGTCCCGCCGCCCACGATCAGTGCGGTGACGCGGTGGCGGAAGCGGAACGAGACCAGGCCGCGAGCCTCGGCTTCGCGCAGCCGGCGGATGAACGGCTCCAGCACGCCGGGGCCGGTGCCCCAAGTGACGTGGAAGCGCGGCACCGAGTTGCCGTGGCCGCTGGCGTAGTAGCCGCCCCGCTCAGCCCACTGGACCACCGGGAACACGCGCAGGCCCTGGGCGCGCAGCCAGGGATATTTCTCGCCGGCGGCGAAATCGACGTAGGCCTCGGCCCATTTGCGCGGCCAGTGGTCCTCGTCGCGGTCGAAGCCGGCGCTGCCCAGCCAATCCTGGAGCGCCAGATCGCGCGAGTCACGGATGCCAAGCCGCCGCTGCTCCGGCGAATCGACGAAAAACAGCCCGCCGAACGACCAAAAAGCCTGGCCGCCCAGCGACGACTCCGGCTCCTGCTCCAACACCATCACCTTGCGGCCGGCGTCGGCGATTTCCGCAGCGGCCACCAGTCCCGCTAGCCCGGCCCCGACGACGATCACATCGGCGTCATTGCTCATGCAGCCCCCCTTCAGCGCTGGCATTGAATTAGCTGTACCTGGATTCAACCAGCCTATTATATGCCGAAGCCGAGCCGGCCGTGGACAGCGAGCGGCAGCGCATCCATCCAGGCGCAGCCAGGGCCACCGGGACTATTGGCGGGTTTCGACGCGCCATTCGGGTGCGGCGCGAGGGGACGGCGAGCGCTTTACAGATAATCGCAGCCCCCGCTATACTTTTTTTCATTAAGAAACACTTAACACTTCCACTCCCATCCCACTCCCCGTCCCACCACCGATCCACCACCGCTCCCGCGAAACAACCCAATGCTGTGTGGTTGTTGGCCCATCAACAAGGAGTCTGGCAATGGAACCCCATCGACACCCGCCCCCCGGCAGACGTTGGCTCGTCGTGCTCGCGCTCGTCGGCCTCTGGCTTGGCGGCGCCCCGAGGATTCCCGCCGCTGCGCCCCTGGCAGCGCCGCAGCGGATCATCCTGCGGGGCGGCCCGCCCGAGCTGCTCGCGGCCCAGGTGAAGGCCCACGGCGGCGCAGTGACTGGCACGCTGCGCTCGATCCAGGCGGTCGCCGCCGTCATTCCCGCCGACGCGGCGCCGGCGCTGGCCCGGCTCGGCCTGACGGTCATGCCCGACGGCATGGCAGTCAGCGCCGACGACGGCGCCGAATCGTTGAGCCCGCCGCCCGGCGCGCTGCTCTACCCGTCGCAGGCGGTCGGCGCCACCGCCCTGCACGGGCGCGGCCTTGACGGCTCCGGCGTCACCGTGGCGATCATCGACTCGGGCATGCCACCGCTCAAGCAGCAGCACTGGACCCAGGTGACGACCAACACGCTGCGCTACGAGCAGGCCGGCAAGCGGATCATCTACAAAGATTTGGTCACCAACGCGCCGATCACCAACAGCGCCGACCCTTACGGGCACGGCACCCACGTCCTGGCCACAATCGCCGACGGGCGCAACATCGGCGCCAACAACCGGCTCGGCGTGGCGCCCGGCGCCGACCTGGCGGTGCTGCGGGTGCTCGACGCCCAGGGCCTGGCGCCCTACAGCCGGGTCATCCAGGCGATCGACTGGGTGATCGCCAACAAACAGCTCTACAACATCAAGGTGCTGAATTTGTCGCTCCAGGCGCCGATCCACGGGCCGTACTGGCACGATCCGCTAGCCCAAGCCGTGATGGCGGCCTGGGCCGAGGGGATCACGGTCGTGGTCGCCGCCGGCAACCACGGCCCCGGCCCGGCGACGGTCACGGTGCCCGGCAACGTGCCCTACGTGGTCACGGTCGGCGCGCTGCGGCCGGGCGCCTACACCGCCAACGGCGTCGATCAGCTGGCGCCCTACTCGTCGGCCGGCCCGACCGAGAGCAAATTCGTCAAGCCGGATGTGGTCATCGCCGGCTCGCGGGTCATCGCGCCGATGCCGGAGTCCAGCGCGCTGGAGCCGCTGGCCGGCCTGGCGCGCGAGCGGGCCAAGCTCAAGCTCGGCGGCGCCGCCCAGACCAAGGACGATCTCAACTACTATTATCTGAGCGGCACCTCGATGGCCGCCGCCGAGGTCAGCGGCCTCGTGGCGCTGCTGCTGCAAGACGAGCCCGGGCTCTCCAATGATCAGATCAAGCACCGGCTGATCAACACCGCCGACAAAGCCGTCACGCCCGCCGGCGACGCGGCCTATGCGATCTGGCAGCAGGGCGCGGGCCGCGTCAACGCGGTCGCCGCGGTTGACAGCGCCTCGGCCGGCGCCGCCAACACCGGCCTGAATCTGGCCCTGGACCGCGATCACGACAGCGGCACCCACTTTTTCGGCAAGACGGGCTTCGATCCCGCCACCCAAAGCTTTTACCTGGAGGACGCGCCGGTCGGCGGCGGCGGCTACAGCGCCTGGGCTGGCGGCTACAGCGCCTGGGCCGGCGGCTACAGCGCCTGGGCTGGCGGCTACAGCGCTTGGGCCGGCTCGACCAGCGTCTGGAGCAGCCACTATCCGGCCGAAAGCGGCGGCTTAGCCGTCGAGCCCGACCCGCTCGCCGAGAGCGTCTTGGCCCCGTAGCCCGCGACCTGGATTCGATCTCCGGCGCGCCGCCGTCACCCCGTGTGACAGGCGGCGC
>DASWWB010000104.1:0-2650 GCA_036406115.1 Herpetosiphonaceae bacterium | reverse complement strand
GGCCTACGCCGCCGCCCTCGCCACCGACCCGGTCGACCCGCCGGGTGCGTCCTGGGCGATAGATTCCGCAAATCCTTTGGCTGCGGCCGGTCCCGGCGAGGCCCCGGCCGGCGCGGAGCCTGCTGATGCCGATGTGCTTGCCGCGGCGGGCGGGAGCGGCGGGCCATCGGAGGCCGGCCTCGTCCCCAAGCCGTTCCGCGATCAGGTCCGCCGGGCCATCTCCGGCCTCAAGAACCCGCTGGCGCTGGCCAACAGCCCGCTGCTGAGCCACGGCTCGGTCGCGGAGCGCCTGGCGGCCGTCGCGCTGGAAGACAACCGGCTCAACCGCGCCGCCTGCCTGCGCGAGCTGCTGATCGAGCACATCGAAGGCCTGCGCCCGGCCGACGACGGCGCCGCCCCCGCCGGCGAGGCCAGGCGCTTTTTCAATGTGTTGTATTATCCCTATGTGGCCGAGCGGTCGCGCAAGCAGGCGCTGACTGAATCGCGCCGGCTGGCGGAGCAGCGCCGCCGCGCCGGAGCCGCCCAGCCCGGCGAGACCGAGCAGGTGCTGGCGTGGCTGGCGGACGTGGACGAGAACACCTTTTTCAAGTGGCAACGCAAGGCATCGGACGTGATCGCCCAGGTGCTGTGGGACGCCCATCCGCCGCAGGCGTGAGGGCGGGAGGAACGCTGGCAATGCGAGTGGCCTATTTCGATTGTTTTTCCGGCATCAGCGGCGATATGACACTGGGCGCCTTGATCGACGCCGGCCTCGACGCCGACGCGCTGCGCGCCGAGCTGGCGCTGCTCGATCTGCCGGGCTGGGAGCTGCGGGCCGAGCGGGTGGTGCGCTACCACATGGCCGCGACCCATGTCCGGGTTGTGACCGAGGAGCAGCATGCGCACCGCCACCTGAGCGACATCGCGGCGATCCTGGGCCGCAGCAAGCTGCCCGACGGCGACAAGCGGCGCGCGCTGGCGATTTTCACCCGCCTGGCCGAGGCCGAGGCGGCGGTCCACGGCACGACCCGCGACGAGGTCCATTTCCACGAGGTGGGCGCGCTGGATGCGATCGTCGATATCGTCGGCGCGGTGATCGGCCTGCGGCTGATGGGGATCGAGCGGGTGTTCGCCTCGGCGCTGCCTCCCGGCGGCGGCTGGATCAATGCCGCCCACGGCCGCATTCCCATCCCGGGGCCGGCGGTGCTCCAGCTGCTGGGCGCGGTCAAGGCGCCGATGAGCGATGACACAACGCCCTTCGAGCTGGTCACGCCGACCGGCGCCGCGCTGCTGGCCGAGCTGGCGGAGTTCGCCCGGCCACCGCTGGCGATCGAGGCGACGGGCTACGGCGCCGGCACCCGCGACATCGGGCGGCTCAACGCCCTGCGCTTGCTGATCGGCGAGCTGGCCGACCGCCAGGCGCCCGCCGACTCGCTGGAACAGGTTGTGCTGCTGGAGACCAACATCGACGATCTGCCGGGCGAGCAGCTGGCCTACGCCGCCGAGCGTCTGCTCGCCGCCGGCGCCCTGGACGCCTGGTGGGCGCCGATCGGCATGAAGAAGGGCCGGCCCGCCGCGCAGCTCGCGGCCCTGGTGCGCCCGGCCGATGAAGAAGCCGCCGTCGAGACCATCTTCCGCGA
The DNA here is from genome assembly GCA_036406115.1 of Herpetosiphonaceae bacterium. Lineage (GTDB taxonomy): Bacteria > Chloroflexota > Chloroflexia > Chloroflexales > Herpetosiphonaceae > DASWWB01. Next base: position 1,031 of record DASWWB010000104.1, on the reverse strand, counting down.
GACCGGCAGCCTGGGCGTGCGCCGCCAGCCGCTGGAGCGCTGGGTCTGCGGGCGCTCGGTCGCCGAGGCCGCCACGCCCTGGGGCGCGGTGCGGGTTAAGCGCCAGCTCTGGCGCGGCCGGCAGCTCGGCGCCAGCCCCGAGTACGAGGATTGCGCCCGCCTGGCCCGCGAGCATGGCGTGCCGCTGCGCGATGTCTACGCCGCCGCCCGCCGCGCGCTGGCCCCGGAGCCGGCGCCCTAGAAAGGACCGCCGATGAGCCACCCGTCGATCATGGAGCAGCTGCGCGCCGCCACCGCCCGCCGGCACGGCGCCGTCGAGGCGCTGCCGTTTGCCATGGCGCTGGTGGCCGGCGCGCTGCCCGCCGCCAGCTATGCCGGCTTCGTCCGCGCCATGCTGACGATCCACGCGGCGCTGGAGGGCGAGCTGGCCCGCGCGGCGCACCCGCTGCTGCGGGCGGTCTGGGCGCCTGAGCTGGCGCGGCTCGATCTGCTGGAGGCGGATGCGCGCTTCTGGGCCGGCGAGCCCGAGATCGCCGAGGCCCAGGTTCAGGCCCAGGTGCTGGCCGACAAGCTGCGCCGCCGCGCCGCCGCCGATCCGGCCTCGCTGCTGGGCGCGCTGTATGTGCTGGTCGGCTCGACCTTGGGCGGGGCGGTGGTGCGCCGCCACGTCGTCCGGGCCTACGGTCTGCGTGGCGCCGAGGGCGTGGCGTATCTGGCCGGCGCGGGGCTCAAGGCGCGCTGGCGGCGCTTCGGCGAGCGGATGGACGCCGCGCTGGTCGAGGCTGACGCGCAGCAGGCGGCGCTGGCGGCGGCTGACGAGACGTTCGCCGGCATCGGCGCGGTGGTCGCCGCGCTCCATCCGCTCGGGGAGCGGGCGCCGGCCGATCCGCTGGCGGCGCTCAATCCCGAGGCCGGCGCCCACGCCATTCCCGGCGATCTGCGCGAGATCGAGGCCGCGCTGCGGGCCGGCGCCCGCTCGTGGGCCGACTGCCCGTACTACGCCATGCGCTACGGCGAGCGCGGCGAGCGCT
>DASWWB010000103.1:0-10643 GCA_036406115.1 Herpetosiphonaceae bacterium | reverse complement strand
GACATGGGCGGCGGTGTTTGACTCCCAGTCCCGATTAGTCGTTGGTGTTTTTCTCGCTCGGCTGCCGACTGCTCGGGCGCCGCCGCGCTGGGCGTGGGCGGCTGCCGATTGCTGGCCGTTGCCGCTCGCGTCCGAGTGCCGGCGGCTGGCGCATGTGCGCTCGCCAGCCGCCGGCCTCCTGTCCTGGCCCCTGACCCCTGATCCCTGACCCCTAGCCCCTGACGACTGACGACTGACGACTAAACCCCAGTCCCCGCTCCCCAGTCCCCGCTCCTACGCCGCCCGCACCTGACGGGCCTCGGCCGGGAGCGCTGCGGCGGGAACGACGGCCTGGGCGGGCGCGACGTGCCAGAACTGGCTTTGCCAGCTGGGCCAGTCGGCCAGCAGCTCGGCGGCGCGGGGGCTGCCGGTCAGGCTGTAGTGGCGCTCGATCAGGGCGCGCAGATGGTCGGCGACCAGCGGCGACGCGACCCGCTCGGCCCGCACTAGCTCGCCGTTGAGGCGCTGGGGCAGCAGGCCCTCGGGATCGAGCACGAAGGCGCTGCCGCCGGTCATGCCGGCGCCGAAGTTGCGGCCGGTCGCGCCGAGGACGACGACCGTGCCGCCGGTCATGTACTCGCAGCCATGGTCGCCCACGCCCTCCACCACCGCCGAGGCTCCGCTGTTGCGGACCGCGAAGCGCTCGCCGGCCTGGCCCGCCGCGAACAGGGCGCCGCCGGTGGCGCCGTAGAGCGCGGTGTTGCCGAGGATGACGGCCTCGTGAGGCGCGTAGGCTGCGGCGTCCGGCGGGCGGATGGCGATCTCGCCGCCGGCCAGGCCCTTGCCGACATAGTCGTTTGCCTCGCCGACCAGCACCAGCTGCATGCCGCGCGTGGCGAAGGCGCCGAAGCTCTGGCCGGCGCTGCCGTGGAAGGCCAGGCTGGCGGGGCCGGGCCGCTCGGCCAGCGCCAGGCGGCCGGCGAGCGTCGCGCCGACGGTCCGGTCCTGGTTGGTGATGCGGAAACTGGCGCCGGCGGCCTCGCCGCGCAGGGCCGGCTCCAGGGCTTCGAGGATGCGCTCGTTGAGCGCGCCGACCTCGGCAAGGCGCTGATCGCCGGCGTGGCGGCGCTGGCGGGCGCCGGCGGGATCGGCGTCGGCGATCAGGGCGGCCAGGTCCAGCACATCGATCTGGATGTCGCCGGTGGCGCGCTGGCGCAGCAGCTCCGGGCGGCCGATGATCTCATCCAGCGAGCGGAAGCCGAGCGCTGCCAGTAGCTCGCGGACCTCCTGGGCGATGTAGCGCATCATCGCCATGACCTGCTCGGGCGTGCCGGTGTACTTGGCGCGCAGGTCGGGCCGTTGGGTGGCGATGCCGACCGGGCAGGTGTTGTTGTGGCAGGCGCGGGCCATCACGCAGCCCTCGGCGATCAGGGCGGTGGTGCCGAATGAGTACTCGTCGGCGCCGAGCAGGGCCGCGATCACCACGTCGCGGCCGGTCTTGAGGCCGCCGTCGGCGCGCAGCCGCACCCTGCCGCGCAGATCGTTGATCACCAGGGTTTGCTGGGTCTCCGCCAGGCCGATCTCCCAGGGCAGGCCGGCGTTTTTGATCGACGAGAGCGGCGAGGCGCCGGTGCCGCCCGAGTGGCCGCTGATCAGGATCACGTCGGCGCCGGCCTTGGCCACGCCAGCGGCGACCGTGCCGACGCCCAGCTCGGCGACCAGCTTGACCGAGACGGCGGCGGACGGGTTGACCGCCCGCATGTCGGCGATCAGCTGGGCCAGGTCTTCGATCGAGTAGATATCGTGGTGCGGCGGCGGCGAGATCAGGGTCACGCCGGGCGTGGTGTGGCGGATGGAGGCGATCTCCTCGCTGACCTTGTGGCCGGGCAGCTGGCCGCCCTCGCCGGGCTTGGAGCCCTGGGCCATCTTGATTTGCAGCTCGCGGGCGTGCATCAGGTATTGGGGCGTCACGCCGAAGCGGCCGGAGGCGATCTGCTTGATCGCGCTGACGCGCTCGGTGCCGTAGCGGGCGGGATTCTCGCCGCCCTCGCCGCTGTTGCTCATCCCGCCCAGCCGGTTCATGGCGACGGCGAGGGTCTCGTGGGCCTCGCTGCTGAGCGAGCCGTGGGAGATGGCGGCGGTGGAGAAGCGGCGCACGATCGTTTCGATCGGCTCGACCTCGTCGACGAGGACCGGCGCGCGCTCGACGAACTCCAGAACATCGCGCGGGTCGGTCGGCGGGCGCTGGGTGACGAGGGCGGCGTAGTCGCGGTAGGCGGCGTAGCCCTCGCTGAAATGGCCGTTGAGCGCGCCGGGCGTGTTGACCGCTTTCTGGAGCGCGTGGACGACCGCCGGGTGCAGCGCGTGGTACTCGCCGTCCTTCTTGAATTTGTAGTTGCCGGGGTGGGGCAGCTCGGGGCGGTCGTCGCCGTAGGCCTGCTTGTGGCGCAGGAGCGCCTCGCGGGCGAGCCGGGCCAGGGTGGCGCCACCGAAGCGGGCCGCCGTGCCGGCCAGGCAGCGCTCGATCACCTCGTTGTCGAGGCCGATCGCCTCGAAAACCTGGGCGCCGCAGTAGCTGTCGAAGGTCGAAATGCCCATCTTGCTCATCACTTTGAGCAGCCCTTTCTCCAGGGCGTGGCGGTAGTTCTCCTCGGCCTCGTCGGGCGTGATCGGCGTGCGCGCGCGCTCCAGCGACAGCTCGCGGACCGTCGCCAGGGCCAGCCAGGGATTGACCGCCTCGGCGCCGTAGCCGGTCAGCACCGCCAGGTGATGGACCTCGTGCGGCTCGCCGCTCTCCGCCACCAGCGAGCAGGCGGCGCGCTTGCCGATCCGGATCAGGTGATGGTGGACGGCGCCGACCGCCAGGGTCATCGGGATGGCGACGCGCTGGCGCTCCACGGCCCGGTCGCTGATGATCAGAATCACGGCGCCTTTTTCAAGCGCCAGCTCGGCCTGGGCGCACAGATCCTCCAGCGCCTCGCGCAGCCAGGCGGGGTCGCCGGTGCGGGGGAAGGTCGCGTCGAGCGTGGCGCAGGCGAAGGCCCGGTCGCGGCAGCCGCGCAGCGCCGCCAGGTCGCGGTCGCTCAGCACCGGCGAGGGCAGCCGGATCAGATGGGCGTGGTTGGGCTCGGTGCTGAGAATGTTGTGGCGGCCGCCGAGGCTGACCGAGAGCGACATCACCAGCTGCTCGCGCAGCGGGTCGATCGGCGGGTTGGTGACTTCGGCGAAGCGCTGCTTGAGATAGGCGCTGACCGGCCGCCCCAGCCGCGACAGCACCGCCGCCGGCGTGTCGTCGCCCATCGAGCCGACCGGCTCGGCGCCGTCGCGCAGCATCGGCTTGAGCACCGCCACCAGCGCCTCGCTGGTGTAGCCGAACGCCGCCTGCTGGCGGGCGATCGCCTCGCTGTCCTGCTGGGCGGGCGCCGGCTGGTCCGCCCGCAGCTCGTCGAGCGTGAGGCCGTGGCCCGCCAGCCATGCGCCGTAGGGCTCGGCGGCGGCGAACAGATCCTTGATCGCGGCGTTGTCGTAGAGCCGGCCCTGCTCCAGGTCGACGGCGATCATCTGGCCGGGGCCGAGCCGGCCCTTGCGGACGATCCGGGCCTCGTCGACGGCGGCGGCGCCGGCCTCGCTGCCGACCACCACCAGCCCGTCGTCGGTGACCAGGTAGCGGGCCGGGCGCAGGCCGTTGCGGTCAAGCGTCGAGCCGACGATCCGCCCGTCGCAGAAGGAGAGGGCGGCGGGGCCGTCCCACGGCTCCATCAGCATCGAGTGCCAGGCGTAGAAGTCGCGCCAGTCCTGCGGCAGGTCGGCGACATGCTCCCAGGCCTCGGGGACCAGCATCAGCAGGGCGTGGCGCACGTCGCGGCCGCCGCGGACCAGCAGCTCCAGCACATTGTCGAGCTGGGCCGAGTCGCTGCCGGTGCGGTCGATGATCGGCGCCAGCGCCTGCACGTTGCCCAGCAGCGGCGACTGGAGGCTCGGCTCGCGGGTGCGCATCCAGTTGGCGTTGCCCTCCAGCGTGTTGATCTCGCCGTTGTGGCTGAGCAGGCGGAAGGGCTGGGCGCGCTGCCAGGTCGGGAAGGTGTTGGTCGAGAAGCGCTGGTGGTAGACGGCGGCGGTGACGGCGAAGGCGGGATCGGCGAGGTCGGGGTAGAACTGGCTGAGGAGATGGGGGAGCATCAGGCCTTTGTAAACGACGGTTCGACAGGAAAGCGATGGGACATAGAGCGGGAGGTCGCGGGCGATGGCGGCTTGTTCGGCGCGGCGGCGGGCCATGTACAGCTCGCGCTCGAAGGTGTCGTCATCGAGGTCGGCCGGGCGGTCCACCAGCACCTGCTCGATCGCCGGACAGCTCGCGCGGGCGGTGGCGCCGAGGACCGCGAGGTCGAGCGGCACCTGGCGCCAGCCCAGGACAGCGAGGCCGCGCCAGCGCAGCGCATCGTCGACGAGCGCGCGGGCGTCGTCGCGCTGGGCGGGATCGGCAGGGAGGAAGATCATGCCGAGGGCGACGGCGTCAGGGTCGGCGGCGGCGCCCAGGCGGGCCAGCTCGCGGGCGATCAGCGGGCGGGGGATGAGGGTCAGCAGGCCGGCGCCGTCGCCGGACTGGCCGTCGGCCGCCACGCCGCCGCGATGGCTCAGGCTGCCGAGCGCTTCCAGCGCCAGGCGAGTCACCTCGGAGGTTGGTTGGCGGTCGAGCCGGGCTACAAAACCAATGCCGCAGGCATCATGCTCGAAGCGAGGATCATAGAGCAGATGTGACATCGCCGTTCTCCTTTCGCGCGCGAGCGGGCGCGCCAATCGCCGCGGTGGGCGGCGAGTGTGGAGGCGAGAGGGCGCTGCGCGCCATCGCCCGACAGTCAAACCTCAGGCAGTGAGGCGACTAGCGAGCGTCATCGTCGCTAAGGAGACCAGCATTGGGAGCTGCGTCGTCGCAGCGGGGCAGGGAAACGCGAGGGCAGGTTTGTTATAAACCGGTTAAATCATACGAAAGATTGTGCAATAAGTCAATCGACAATTGGGCACTTTCCACAACCAGTTTGGAACCGCCCTGGAACCATCCGCCCCCAGCCCGTTCGCAGGGCACGAAAAACCCCGTGTCGCGTGACACGGGGTTGGTGGCAGGGGCGCAGGGACTCGAACCCTGATTGCTGGTTTTGGAGACCAGTGGTTTGCCAATTAACCGACGCCCCTTTGGCGCGCCTCTTGGACGCAGGGCGCAGTATACCACAGCCCGCCGCTTTGGGCAAATAGATTGAGTCCTCAGCTATCAGCTATCAGCTGTCAGTGGCGGGCGCGCCGGCCGCAGCGCCAGCAGGACCAGGCCGGCGCACTCCAGGGCGAGACCAGTGCCCAGTAAGATGAGGCCGACGCGAAACAAGAACGGGCCGCCGAGCGCGAAATCCATGGCCGCCATTGTCCGCAGCCCCTCCACGGCGCGGTAGAGCAGCGCCGCCCACCAGGCGGTCCCGCCCAGCGCCGCAGCCCGCAGGTAGCGCTGCTGCCATGTCTTGGCGAGCGGGGCGGCCAGCGCTTGGACAATCAACGCGGCAGCTAGCGCCTGGAAGTGGCCGGCGTAGGCCGATCTAGCGGCGATCAGCGGCGAGAGACCGTCATACCAGTCGAAGCAGTCGCGGCCCGGCAGGCAGAAGATCATCTCCGCGCTGAACCAGGGCGCATAGGCGCTGGCGACAACGAAGCAGAGCGCCAGCAGCAGCGGCCCCAGCCGCAGCCACAGCAGCTGAGACGCGAGCGACCGGTCAGACATCGCCGGCCTCCCGCCGTGGCGTTGGTGGTGTGTTGTCCTCGGCCGGGGGCGCGATGCGGATTTCCGCAGCGTTCGGCGAGCCCGCCGGCCAGACCAGGCGCGCGCTGGCGAGCAGCAGCCCGAGCCCCAGCAGCGCCATTCCGGCCAGGAAGACATTTTGGCCTCTGAGCGGGTCGGAGATACCGAACGAAGGGATGCCTGTGGTAATGCGCAGCTCCTCCAAGGCGCCGAAGATCAGGGCCGCCCACCAGAGCATCGCCGCCAAAGCGAGCGCTTGCAGGCCGCAGTGGCGCCGTGAACTGGGAGCGTGTCCGAGCCAGGCGCTTAACATGAGACAGAGCGGTAGCGTGAAGAAATGGCCAGCATAGATGCTGGCTGCGCCGGTCAGGGATATGAGTATGGCCCCAAATAGATTGCAGTCCAAACACGCCGTCATCGAGATGCTTGAAATGTGCATCCACGGGCGGAAGGCGCTGGCCAGGATCGCCAGGGCCGACAGGAGCAGCGGCGCCTGCCACAGCCAGGGCGGCGCGCGGCGGTCGGGGCGGCGGGAACCTTGAACATGCGAAACCTGCTTTCTCCAACGAACGACGCCTGGCGGGGCCCTCAATCCCGGGCCGGCGGCAGCGTGATGCGAGAGGCCGAAGCGGCGGGCAGTCGCGCCGGCCAGACCAGGCGCGCGGCGGCCAGCAGCAGCCCGAGCGCCAGCAGCGCCATGCCGGCGATAAAAAGATTGCGTCCCCCGAACATGCCGAAGCCTTGTTCGTTCATGGAGTCCATCTGCGGCTGGTTTCTGAGCGCCGCCATCGCTCCGGGGATCAATGTCGCCCATCCCAGCATCGCACCCTGGGCCAGGGCCTGCAACCCGCGCTGGAGCCGCGAGGCTTGTGTCAGGGCGAGGCGGGCGCAGAGCAGGAGGCAAATTGCGAGCGCGAAGAAGTGCGGGGCGTAGCTTGTCTCTGCTCCGGTCAGTGAATCAATCTCAACCCGCCACGAGTCGCAGCTCGCACAATTCCTCGTGCGGCTGGTTTGAACCCACATCCACGGGCGGAGGGCGCTGGCCAGGATCGCCAGGCCCGACAGGAGCAGCGGCGCCTGCCACAGCCAGGGCGGCGGGCGGGCGGGGCGGCGGGCACCTTGAACATGCGAAACCTGCTTTCTCTGGCGAAACGACGCCTGGCGGGGCCGTCAATCCCGGGCCGGCGGCGCCGCGACCCGAGCCGCCGCTCCATCTGTCTCCCTGGGCGTTAGGGCCAGCCGCGCGACGCCCAGGACGAGCGCCAGCCCCAGCAGCGCCGCGCCGGCGAGATACAGGATGTGGCCCCAGGGAGCGGCGGGATCGGGGGCGAGCGACAGCAGCGGGCCGTAGCCGAGGCGCTGGATCGCGCGGTAGACCATCAGCTGCCAGGCCAGCGCGAGGCCCAGCGCCGCCAGCTTGATCAGCTCGACGGCGAGCCCTCGCCGTTTGGCGAGCGCGGCGCCATGGAGCGCCAGGACGGCGGCCAGGGCGGCGAGGTCGGGCGCGTAGGGCAGATCCTTGCCGGCGATGTCGCGGACGGTGACGATGGTCGCGCAAGCGCGGTGGTTGTGGCAGCTCAGCTCGGCGAAGCGCAAATTGTGCATCCACGGCAGCAGGGCGCTGCCCGTCAGCGCGAGGGCGGCCAGGAGGAGGGGCAGCCGCGTGATCCAGGGCGATGGGCTGCGGGGGGAGGTGGTGGCATTCGGGACTGCGTACATCGCGTCATCTCCTTGGCTTGGGGATTGGCGATTCGACCGCCGCCGGCCTGCGAAAGTTCCCGGCGCCCGCCGATCGTGCTATCCTGGCCGCCAGGTTGTGCGCGGAGGCGATGGCTGTGTCTGATTCGACGAACTCATTGCGTCCGCTGTGGGCGCTGCTGGCGGCGTTCGCGGCGGTTTGGATCGGCTGGGCGGTGCTGCTGGTGCTCAATCCCGCCACGCTGGGCGCCGACGCGCCGGGCGCGATCGTGCTGCGCAACGCGGTGCGGCTGGCGGTCTGGGGCGGGGCGGCGGTGGGATTCGCGCGGCTGGCGAAAAAGCGGCCGGCGCTGGAGTATCTTCGGCTGCGCGGCGCTTGGCGCGGGGCGGCGCTGGCGGGATTGGCGTCGCTGGCCTGGGCGGGCGGCGCGCTGCTGTTCAAAGGCGGCATCGGCGGCCTGTCGCTCAACGACTGGCTGACCGCCATCCTCTGCGCGCCGCCGGTCGAGGAGATGCTGTTCCGGGGCGTGGTGTTCCAAGAGCTGGCCGCGCACTGGACGGGACGGGCCGGCGTGTGGCGGGCGGCGGCCGTGAGCGCGCTGCTGTTTGCGGCGATCCACGCGCCCTACTGGTATCTGTCCGGCAGCAGGAGCGGCCTGACGCTGCTGGCCGATCTGGCGTCGGTGGCGGCGCTGGGCCTGCTGTTCGCGCTGGCGCTGCGGCGGACCGGCTCGCTCTGGAGCGCGATTTTCCTCCACATGGCCAATAATTTCGCCGCCAGCCTGTAGCCGGGCGGCCTACGGATCCAGGTAGCCGGCGACCCGCAGCGTCAGCTCGCCCTGGCGCGGGTCGGATGAGAAGACAAAGGCGCCGCGCTCGGTCTCGCCGCCGGCCAGGAAGCCGATCTGCTGGCTGGCGGGCTCCGGCTCGCCGTCGGCGCCGGTCAGCTCGGCCTCCAGCTGGATCTCGGCGGCGGTGGCGCCGCCGAGGTTGCGGACCTCGAACGGCACGTAGAAGCTGTCGCCGCGCTGGCGGATCTCGCCGGCCTGGCTGATTTCGATCTGCGGCTCGCCGTCGCCCTGGTCGGCCCAGAGGTAGCCGACCGCGCCCAGTACCGCCAGCAAAATCGCCGCCGCGACGCCGAAGGCCGTCCACTCGGCGCCGGTCCGTTTGGCGGGCGGGGGCTGATCGGCCCCGCGCTGCTTGTCGCGCTTGTCGTCGCGCTTGTCGCTCATATCGCGATCCTCCCCGCTGCGCCGCCCACGGCCGCCGGCAGGCCGAGCACCAGCGCGCGCTCCAGCCAGATATGCCATGGGTCGTCGAGCGTCACTTGTTTGAAAAACCAGAGCATCAGCGCCGCGAGGACAATCGACACCAGATAGGCGGCGATTGTCTCGGTGAGCGGGTGCTGGAACAATCCCTGCTGCCGGCGGCGCGACTCGGGGTCGGCGAACTCGGCCTCGAAGACAATGCCGTAGGTGATGAGCAGCGAAAAGATGATCAGCGCCAGCAGCCAGGGCGGCGTGATGCCGGCGGCGAGCATCGTCACCTCCTCGGTGGGCGCGATGGCGAAGGCGATGATCGTAGCGCCGATCGCCGTGCTGCCGAAATCGTTGAGCGTGTCGCGCCAGGGCCCGCTGTGGGGCAGCAGCGCCTGCTGGCCGTCGCCGGGCTGATCGCCGCTGTCGCCGTCATCCTCGTCGTTGCCGGCGCGGTCGCCGCTGAGCAGCTGATTGGTGATCGCCACGCCGAACGCGAAGGGCACCGCCTCGAAAATCGCAATCCCCAGCGCCGCCTCGGCCGGCGTGTCGAGCGTGATGCGGCGCAAGATGATGAGCACGGCAGCCGAGCAGAGCAGGCTAATCGCCAGGGCCTGGGTGGTTTCCATCAGATTTTGGGCGACGCTGGTGGTGGGGCGGCGGCGGAAGCCGCAGGAGTAGTTGATGAGGAACACGGCGCCGAAGGTGACGAGCAGCGCCACCAGCATGCGCGCCGGCTCGCTGAAAGCGCCGATCCACCAGACTTCCATGGTGTACAGCAGCGGGATGCCGAACAGGAAACCGCCCGAGGCCGCCCGCACGAAATCGTCGAACTCCTCCGCCCACGGGCTTTGGCGCTGGCTATGGCTGTGTTCGTTCATGCCGGCTGCTTGAGCAAAAACCAGGCCAGCGCGGCCGCCGGGGAGATCGGCGGCCGCGCTGAATGGATCGGGGCGGCGCGCCGCTAGCGCATGCCGCCGGCCGGCTTGGACAGCAAGGCCACGGTCAGGTCGCCGGTGAGGCCGGCGGCGGCGGCGGCGGGGAGCCGGCCGCGCTCGACGCACCAGCCGACCAGCGAGCGCAGCCCCGGCTCCAGCACGCGCCAGGGCTTGAGCAACTGGGCGCACTGGCGGCTGGTGCGGACGAACATTGGCTGGCCCATCTCGCGGGCCAGCGCCAGGGCGTCCTCCAGCTCCGGCGAGGGCTCGTCGCTGGTGAGCATGGCCACGGCGACGCACGAGGTGGGGGCGGCCCAGTCGTAGAGCCGGTGCAGCAGCAGGCGCAGCTCGCCATCCTCCAGGAACGGCGCGGCGCCGAGGTGGCAGATGATTTTGCGGCTGGCGCCGAAGAAATTGTTGGCAGCCAGCAGCACCTCGTCGATCTCCGCCAGCGGCTGGTCCAGGCAGAGCACCTGAGGGTCATCGCGCAGGCGGGGGCGCAGGCCGGCCATCAGCTCCCAGCGCGGCTCGTGATAGACGACCCGCGCGCTGGGCGGGCAGAGCCGGCGGTACTCGCGCGCCAGGGCGCCGCTGCCGAGGTCGATGAACTGGGCGCAGCCGTTGCCTGCCAGCTGCTCCATGGCGAGTTCGAGGAACGCGGTGTTCAAATCGCCCAGGCTGGAGAGCGGCGGAGTCGGGGCGGGCGCGGGCTGTGGCTCGGGGCTGGGACGTAAGAGCGGATCGTGAAGGCGGCTGCTCACCCGCAGCCCGGAATCGGTCTCCATTCCAGAACCTCCCTTTACCTTTCTTAACTTGTCCCATCATAGGTCGTACGACGAGCCCGCGCTATAGCCCGCAGGTCCTGGGCGGCGGGGCGGATCGGCACTATCTCCCCCGGGGCGGGGAGGTACTAGCGGACCCATAGGACTTGTGATTGATAGGCCGCGCCACCGCGAAATTGATAAGCTATGGTTGGCTCCGCTGGGA